>JBBSBG010000138.1:0-7784 GCA_038251495.1 Cytophagales bacterium | reverse complement strand
TATTATAGTAGTGCGGAGAAATGCGCAACGCCCATTCTACTTTCTTTGCATCAAAATCTATTAGGGCAAAGTTGCGGAAGCCTATTGAGGTATTGATTTTTTGTTCTCTCAAACTAGCGAGCACATGTTGTGCCGTTTGATTGGCAATAGTCATGGTGATGATACTGCTTTGCGGAGTACCTATATCAAGAAGGGTAAAGCCTTTTAATTGAGATACTTCATTTCGAATAAGTTCACACACGTGGAGATTACGTTCCTGAATTTCTACAAGTCCAACTTGCAAGGCATAGTCGATAGCAGCTTTACTTCCTAGCACAAGTGCATAAGGCATTTCCCAATCTTCAAATCTCCGTGCATCCATGCGTGGTACATACTCATCGGCCGAAACCCAATCGGCACCACGCAAGTCTATAAAAAGCGGTTCTAATTTTTGATTGATGATCTTATCAGACACATAAAGAAAGCCGCAGCCGCGGGGCCCGCGTAAAAACTTACGCAGAGTAGCCGTGAAAAAATCACATTGAATTTTTTCAACATCAACTGGAATTTGTCCAGCCGATTGGCAGCCATCCACTAAGTAATAGAGGTTGCGTTGGGCACAAAGTTTTCCAACTTCTTCCACAGGTTGAATTAAACCCGTGTTGCTTGGCACATGCGTAAGGGAAACAAGTTTAGGTTGGTGTTCATCCATCAGCCTTTTCATATCCTCAACATCTACACCGCCTTCAGGTTTACTTTTAGCACGCAGGATTTGTATGCCAAATCTTTTTTGCAGCGATAGAAAAGCAATCTGGTTTGAGATGTAGTCTTCATTCGCCAACAAAATTGAATCACCTTCCTGAAAAGGAATACAAGACAGAGCTCTTGCGAACGCATTGGTAGCGCCTGATGCAAAGGCAATATTAGTAGCGTTACAATTTAAGAGTCGCGCTGTGGATGAATAGAAGCCAGCAATCTCATCAGCTTTGCTGTCGGCTGCTTCGTAACCGCCCGTTACACTTTCAAAAGTTAAATAATTTTGCATGGCATCAATTACCGATTGCGGCATTAGCGATGCGCCTGCATTATTAAAATGAATTTTTTGTTTACAGCCTGGAGTTTGTGCTCTTAGTAATTCAACGTTCATGGTTGTTCTGGTTTTAGCAGCAATATTTTACTCTTCGTTTCAATTTCTTTTCGATTCATCAGCATCTTGCGAAACTTACCCGTTGCAAACATTTCTGCCTGATCGCCATAATGCTTACTCATAACGTTGCCTGATTGTCCGGTTGGTGAAACAGTAATTCCGTTTTCCATGTCGCTAAAGTCCGTAATCTTGCGAAGAGCCGGGCCACCGTTTACTGGAAAGTATCCTATTGTATCCAAATCAAAGTGTAGATTATTGATTACCTCACTTCCACCATCTACTACAAAAGGGCCAACATTAAAAAATGAACGCAATGGTTTCACTGCATCAAGCGCGTGCTTGTGGGTAAGCGTATGAATTTTTCCCCATTGCCAGTCGTAAGGATTTTTTCCGCTGGTTTTATTTAATAAGGTCAATGTGTTGATAGCAGCTTGCTTTATTATCTGACTCCGGGTTTCTTTTTCAGATGTCTTATTATTATCCCACCATGGTGAAGTGTCATTTGTGATAAACATCTGATAAGAATTTTTAGGGATTGAGGTTGCCATGATAGCTTTGTAAGCCTGAGCACCCATTTCATCTTCCATAGCAAGCTTCATGGTTTGCGATAGCAGGTTATAGTAAACAGAAGGCGCTGTTTGAGTTGTCTTGTGCTCACCATTCCAATTGTCAAGTACTTTTATCAAATCCGATAAAGAAGCATCGTTCAAGGATTTCAAAACAGATACAAGCTCTTTAGCAATGTCTGCATGCATGTGCGAGGTAACATCAAGGTCAATAGTTTTTACATCTTCGACTGTCCATTTCTTATCAGCCTTTAGCAATTCAACAATTCTTCCTGCTCGACTTCTTGGGTAATAATATCCTGGATATAAAACGCCATCAACAGAATCGGGTTGATTGTTAGCCGAATACACATAACCCCAGGGCGGATTAATAGCATGGGGATTTTTAGAAAAATCATAAAAGCCCAAAGGTTCATCGTTGCCGCTTGCACCATCTAAAAATAATTTAGGTTGGGCGTGTGCGGCACGAATGGGAAGTTTAGCAACGGCCCACCAGGCAATGTTTCCGGCACGATCGCCATACATTAAATTAAGTCCGGGTGATGAAAACAGCGAAGCTGCATATACTGCTTGCGCGAATGTGGATGCATGACTTAAATTATAAGCGGCTTGAAGCGATTCGTTGGGTTCGTGATTGAGTATCCACCAAAGTGAAATGGGTTTTAGGCCATCGGTAAAATCTAACAAGCCATTTACAAGAGTACCATGGGGCGTAGATTTTAGAATTAAATTTTCGTCAGGCTTTCCTTTTACATTAATCACTTCAGTTCGGGTTTTAGAATCAACCCATTCGCCCTTGTATTTTACTTTTCCGGCATCGTTAAATTCTTCTGCAAAGAAATCTGTATCGTCATTCTCAAACATCGTTAGCCCCCAAGCACAAAAATCATTTTGCCCTAGTAACCCAAACGGAATGCCAGCAATGTGGTGTCCGTAAAAACGAAAGCCCGGATATTCAAGATGTGCTTCATACCAAACAGCAGGTTGAGCAAAACCAATGTGTGTGTCATTGGCTAAAATGGGCAGCCCTGATGTAGTGCGATC
This sequence comes from Cytophagales bacterium, assembly GCA_038251495.1. Taxonomy (GTDB): domain Bacteria; phylum Bacteroidota; class Bacteroidia; order Cytophagales; family Cyclobacteriaceae; genus ELB16-189. The sequence goes on along the minus strand of JBBSBG010000138.1, from coordinate 5,048 downwards.
GCCAGCGATTACCCAACCGTTACTTCCTTGCCAAAGTGGAACCGGAATTTTTTCTAACGCTTCGCTGAAGAAAGCGATCAGAGAATCTGTTCCCAGAGTTTTAACAGCACCGCTAAAGTTTTTTATGATCTCTGCATCGGGTAGAGTTTGAATGGCCAGGTCTTTTAAGTATTCAGCGCCAAGCTCGCGTCTGATTTTTTCAAGCACCGGGTCAGCTCGAATGCCTTCAGCAAAACCAAAAGCCATAAAGCCAACTGCCAGATAAATATCTTGGGCAGTGAATTCAGATTTCGGAATCCCCATAATAGAAAATTCAATGGGAGTATCTCCTGTGTTTACATATTGGTTAATACCTTTCTGATAGGCATGCGCTGCTTTTTGAAATCCAGCCGTATCGGCACTTAAATATTTTTCTGCATGTTCTTTGGCAAATTTATTAATGTCCAGTGTGCGAAAGAGTTTATCAACTTTAAGCAAATCGGGTCCTAATACTTCGGACAATCGACCTGCGGCTGCGCGCCTGATCATTTCCATTTGAAACAACCGATCTTGTGCATGCACATAGCCTAAAGCATAATAAGCGTCCTCTTCATTTTGTGCATAGATATGTGGAACTCCAAAATCATCATACAAAACTTCAACGGGTTCGTGCAAGTCAGCAAGCGTCAATTCGCCCGAGTAGGTTGGTTTGGTTGAAAGCAAATAGAGATAAGCAGCCGCTACAATCAGTAGCACAAGAGCTATTATTCCAAGCAGAATTCGTTTCAGGATTTTCATAGTAATGATTATCGAAAGTTAATGATTTTGTTCCCTCACCCCAGTAAAACTTAGGAAGCTTGATACAATATATTGGGACTGACCAAAAAGTCTGCAAAATGCGGACTGTCATGCCGGACTTTGATCCGGCATCTGGCTGCATGCATTGTAAATGCGGATCGCGGCTCAAAGGCCGCGATGACCGATAGACTTTTTGGTCAGCCCCTGCAGAAAGCGAGACTTAAAGGTAAGCTTGTTGGGGTGAGGGCTTAAACTATTATCTTTAACTCTTACTTAATAGAATTACTTATGAAATGGACACTTGCTTTTTTGCTGATACCAAATTTGATTTTAGCGCAAAATAAATACGGACTCACTCCCATGGAATTGGATGGGTACAAAAAGAGTGTGGTTGCCAATCCGCAAAACGAATTGATTAATCTCGAAAAATTTATTCCCGGACTTAAGTTGGATATTCGCTATGCGACAACAAACAATTTTACTGACGAGAAAATTTACAATATGGCTCGTGCCTATGCGCGCAGGCCGGTGGCGGAATCATTGAAAAAAATTCAGGCCGACTTAAAAAAGCAAGGATTAGAACTTAAAATCTTTGATGGCTATAGACCGTATTCGGCAACGGTAAAATTTTATGAAACGTATCACGATACAACGTATGTAGCTTCACCGTATAAAGGCTCGCGTCATAATCGAGGTTGTGCCTTAGACCTTACGGTGATTAATAGTAAAACCGGTGCCGAATTGGAAATGCCAACGGGGTATGATTCCTTTAAGAAGGAAGCATGGCCAACTTCTCCGGTGAGTGATCCAAAAATCAGGAAGAACCGCCAGTTGCTGATTGATGCGATGGAAAAGCATGGCTTTAAAGTCAATGCCTCGGAGTGGTGGCATTTTGATTTTGTGGGCTGGCAGAAGTTTAGTGTAATGGATATTGATTTTGAGGAGTTGGAAAATTAATGAAGCCACAGATTCACAGATTTAGGATAATGGAGAGCTTAAATTGGTAAATAGTTTTACCTATTGGAATAATTAACTTTGTTAAAATGACTGTGATTATGGACTATAAAGAATATATCGAAATTGATCCTCAGATCCGGTTTGGCAAACTCTGCATCAAAGACAACCGAATTTCTGTTTATGATGTATTAGGATGGTTAGCATCCGGGATGACTATTGAAGAAGTAATTTTTGATTTTCCACAACTATCCAAAGATCAGATTCTGGCATGCCTTGCTTTTTCAGCTGATAAGGAACGGAAAGTAAAAGTGGTAGTATGAAATTACTTTAGAGACTGATTATTTCTTTTACGCTTAAACAGTTTCGGGTCAACCTCAATACTAGCATGATACATCATGTTATGCCAGTAACCAGTGTATATGATTTGACCTTTTGGTACATACATAAGTTGTTGCTTAAAATAAAACCCCTTGATTAAAGGAAAGCGAAGAAAAAAATGGATTCCTTCAAAGTCTAAGTTTATTTTATTTCTGACAATGAGTCGAGGAGGGTAGGGGGCAGTTATGATTATAAAAAAACGTTCATTATAAGATATGAAAGGACTTATAAAGCTATAGCCAACGCCAATCTTAAACGAGATTTTTTTTTCTCGAAACCCTAGCTGAAAATTTTGGAATACCGAAAGATGTAGGTCGCAAAAAATTTTATAATCGGATAGAGCAGGTGGTCTTTTTAAAGTTGGATCGACCAAATCGTATCGGATAATCGGGTTGATAAGCAGACCTGTTCGGTTACTCTTACCTACAATATAAAAAGGTAGGGTTAACCCCAAACCCTTTGCATTCAATTCGGAAAGGGATGTTTGAACAATATATGAGCTTGGATATGAAATCCATCTTTGAAAAGCAAAGGTTTGAATAGAAATACCTGGAGTAAAGATTATTTGCCATTTTTGTTTCAACGAATCGAACCCAAAAGCGTTCGCGCTAATTGAGTACGAACATGCAATAAGTAAGAGTAAGATTATTCTGAATTTCATTGGCTTTGAAAAGATATGGGTTAGACCCACTGGCGGAAAGTGAGGCTAACCCGGCTCTTTTTAAAACTGAGAAGTGAAATGAAACCCACTGCTGCTGCTCCACCCATCTGCTGCGCTTTCCGGTATATAGTCCATTTTATAATAGGTATCGGCCGATCGGTAGCAGGTGTAAATTGTATTTCCGCTTACTCCTGCATCTGGTATGTAGGCATTTCTTAAGCCTGTAGGCCAGGCATCATACTCGAAAACAACATAGTAAAAGTAGTTTGTGTGAACAGGACCAAAGTCGAACACGTAGTTTTTATCAGGCCAATTTGAAATGTAGGTCCAATTTATAGTCAGGGTTTTTCCTACATCCTTTCGTTTAACCTCCTTAATCCTCCATCCGTCCCCATCGTTTGGAACATCTTCACTTGTAACATTACCAGCAACTGGGGTTGATGAATATTGATCAAACCAAAAAAACGACAAATATCTCTTAATATGTACTTCCGAAGCTCCTGCAACCCATTCTTCCTTGTGAGAATCAATTTTCATAGTAGCAAACCTTGCATTTGGATAGGCTACCCCTTGCGTGCGACTGCCAGTGTCCTTGACATAGGCATCAATCAAATTACCCTCGCTATCTACTCGCTCGTTTATTGATATCACCCAAACCTCATTCTCTTTGGCATAAGCTTCAGAAACCATTTGAGTTTTAATTAGGCCACCATTACTACCCAACAGATACCCTTGATATACTGAATTGGGAGAATCAATAGTGTAGATTACCAATACCGGATCTTTGATCGACAGCTTGCCGCTTGCTTTCAATTCATCGTAAAAAGGAATAAAAACCTGCGGGTAGTAGTTCCTTCCTTCAATGTTAGAGAAGGCATTCATTATGCCTTCTTTTGAGCTCAACAACTTGCTGGACAGTTTCCTCGCCTGAATTGGATTTTTATCTTCTTGAAGCAACGTTTTGAAAAGGACATTGCGCTCGCCATCAAAGGCATCTTCGATACCCGCATATAAAACTTTTCCGAATTCAGAATCTTTCTGTAAGGTTAAGAGAGATTCGCCATATACGGTGAGATTTTCCGTTGCAAATGCGACATCACGTTGATTGGTCACTTCGGCAATGTTTTGCGGTTGCTCATTTAGTGTTTGTTCTTCGCAAGCAAGAACAAACAACAGCGAGAACAAAATTAGTCCCTGACTGATTTTGCGGGGGGGGGGGATAGGTCAATAACTTTTTCATTTTTTAAGGGTTTAAAGTTTAGATATTACTTTTAGAACTCAAGGTGAAATTACCTTTTCTCACATTCCCTTTTTGGCTGTTGTAATAAAATCTTCAATTTCGTAAAAATAGGCTTGCTCGGTTTCGTTTTTTACATTTGTAATCATCTTTTCGGTTTCAATAACGTTTTTTATAAAGTAAGATTATGGACAAAAAAAGTAAAAAATTCCTGTTTGATTATTTAAATAATGCTTCACCTACCGGCTTCGAGCAAAGTGGTCAGCAAATCTGGCTTGATTACATAAAGCCTTATACCAACGATTACATCGTGGATGTGTATGGAACAGCCGTGGGTGTTATCAATCCTAAAGCCGCTTATAAAGTTGTGATTGAAGCACATGCCGATGAAATTTCGTGGTTTGTAAATTATATTACTGACGAGGGATATATCTACGTGCGCAGAAATGGTGGTAGCGACCATCAGATTGCCCCGTCCATGCGGGTTAATCTTCACACAGATAAAGGAGTAGTAACGGGTGTGTTTGGCTGGCCGGCCATCCACGTGCGTGATTCTGGTAAAGAAGAAGCACCAACCTTAAAAAATATTTTTATTGATATCGGTGCCGAGTCGAAAAAGGAAGTGGAGGCGATGGGTGTTCATGTAGGCACAGTGGCTACTTTTCAAGATGAATTGATTGAACTAAATAAAAACTATTTAACGGGACGTGCGCTCGACAACCGAATGGGCGGCTACATGATTGCAGAAGTAGCGCGCAGACTTCATGAGAACAAAAAGAAATTACCATTCTGTTTATATGTTGTGAATGCGGTGCAAGAAGAAATTGGCTTAAGGGGTGCTGAAATGATTTCACGTAGATTGAAACCCGACCTGGCAATCTGTACCGATGTAACACACGACACGCAGTCGCCTATGTATAACAAAAAAGAGAGTGGAAACATGAAGTGTGGAGCAGGACCCGTGTTATGTTACGGACCGGCTGTACAAAACAATGTGCTTAAGATGATTATTGATGTGGCGAATAAAAAGAAAATTCC
>JBBSBG010000137.1:0-7811 GCA_038251495.1 Cytophagales bacterium | reverse complement strand
TTAGGAGGCAATCAATACCGAGCCAAACCAGAAGTAGGGCGCTACGATGCGAGCTACGGAACTTTGCTAAAAGGCGATGGTCATAGAAACTTTAAAACAATTCCTTCCCTTCAATCGGGCTTCCACATTCGAGGTGAAATAAGAGAGATTTTAACCATTCAATTTAAAAAAAGTAAACAGGTTTTTGTTTCTGTCTGTAGTGATTCGCTTCAAGTTTTTCGGTATCCAAACCAATAGCTTTTAAGGAGCCCAGCAATTATAGTTGAGCTTAAAACCAGATGGGGGGCGTACCTGAACTATTCTGTACACTAAAGCAGTTCAAACACTCGCTCGGGTATAAGTCAGTCGGTTTGTCTGGAATGTAGGTGCAAATTGGTTGGATGAAAAAGGGGATGTCTCCCGGGGTTACAGCAATGCGGGACGCAGTCGTGTTGGCAACTAAGAAATATCCTAACACTTCCTCATCAGGACTATTGATTGATTTTATGTTTCCTACTATGCTTGCCGGGGGCGCGTCAAAAATTGATCCCGTTTGATTAACTAATAAATTAACTTTTCTGAAATATTCGTAGCTATCAAATGAAATGGAGTTCTGCTTAATTAAAAAAGTGTGGCGTGTCAAAAATGACTTATCGATTTCCCTGCTTGCGAGTAAGAGAGAGTTTATTTCTGTGGTTCTTATCTCCGTTCCATTAAACAAGGTAATTTTCTGAGGGTCGGCATTACCCGTAACAAAGCAACTGGGCGGAATACTATTGAACCAGTCAGGAAAGTCAGTGGGTACAATTATATAGGCCTCATCAACTGCCCAATAAAGAAAAAGTCCTTCACTGGGGAGAGTTACATTTGAATATAATTCTACTTGATTGGAAGTTATTACGCTGCCTTCCGCATCGGTAATAGATTTGCTCGCGATCTTAAATGAGGTATCATCTGCGCCAACAATAGAAGGAACGGCCTCAACAGATGACCTATAAAAACCACCATCTGCTAAACTAACCTCCAAAATATAGCTCACGCCCGGCATTGCGTTAACTCCCTCTGGCAGAGTATACGTTCCGTTTCCCAAACTTTGGTATCGGATTCTGCTACCCTGATCGTCAAACAAAAAGGCAGTAGCATCAGAAATTGGAATAGGCGGCCTATTTGGTATGGTGGTTACGCTAATGATTAGCTTTTGAGGTTCTTTAAAAGTAGACAACGAAGCAGAGATAATTACAATGCCGCCCCGGTTTGCAACCTTAAAGTCGATTGGCGTAATACACGCTGATAATAAGAAAATAGCAGCAACAGATTTAAATGACGCGAACCTTAACATCCTTAAAATTTAAAATTATAAACTAATGAGGGAAAAGTTGCCCCGAGAACGGATAGTTTGTAAGACTTAGGAATAACAAAATTGGATCCCGGACGGGTGTAGAAAACAGAATAGGCATTGTCGCGTCCTAAAAGATTATAAACTGACAATGTTAGTGAGTCGTCTAATTTTTTAAAAATGCTTGCAATATTTAACGAAAAATCAATTCGGAAATAATTTGGTATGCGGTATTGATTTCGATCTGAATAAAGTGGTATCACTACGCTATTAAAAATGTAACTGGATTCAATGGCTGTAATCGGTCTACCCGTTGTATAATTCATTAGCAGAGACCATGAGTTTTTGGAATTTCTAAATTTTCTATTTACAACTAAGTTAGCATTGTGAGGTCTGTCAAATCCGGCAGCATACCATTCGCCTCTGTTTATTTGTTCGGATGAAAAAAGCGAATTTGTTCGAACAAAGGATCTGGAATAGGTATAAGAAATCCACCCACTCCAAATTCCGCTAAGTTTTCGAATGTAAAATTCACCGCCATAGGCCTTGCCTTGTGCACTAATCAATTCGGTTTCTACATGTCTGTTTAAATAAAAAGAAGCGAAATCTTTATATTCTACCAGATTTTTAATTTCCTTGAAAAAGCCTTCTATAGAAGCCTCCCAGGCGTTGTCCTTTTGATTGAGGAAATAACCAATAGAATAATTGTCTGAAGTTTGTGGGGGCAAGTATTCCGTTGCTGTTTGCCAAAGATCAACCGGGGTAGGCGCTGCCGTATTGGAAATTAAGTGAATGTATTGCCGCATTCTGTTGTAGCTTATTTTTATCGATTGATTTTCTTTCAGACTAAATCTACCCGAGAATCTTGGTTCCAGCCCCCCAAACTTGTCGATCAACTTATTTTTAGAAAACACAAGGGTGTCAGAAATTGAATTGGCAGACTTAGGCAGGCCTGTCTTGTATCGAAATACGGTATCTTCACCTACGTGCATAAAACCTGAATACCGCAAGCCGGCCGATAGCGAGATTCGCTTGTTCAACTTCCAATTATCAGAAACAAAAAAAGATGACTCTAGGCCTCTATTTTTTTGCACGGTGCCAGGTTTTATTTTAGAATCGTCTCCAAACGGTGTTAATTTTTCGGGCTTAGCCTGGTAGAACATGAGTTCACCGCCTACGACTATCTCGTGATTATCGTTCGGAATATATTGAATCGATTCTTTAACTTGTGTATAGTTCAATTGGTTATCAAGTGTTGATGCGCCAACTCCTGTCGGCTGAACTTGTGAGTTCTTATATCTACCAACGGCCACTAAAAGTGTTGGGGAAATTTTTCGGTTTGCAAGTGAGCGCCACTCTAGGTTTGTAGTTTGGTTTAGCCAACCGTAGGCAAATTGATCGCTAAATCGAAAATAATCGTAACTGCTATAATAATTGAGTTGCAGTTTACTATTCTCGTTAAAATTGTGGCTAATCGTTGCGTTTGCATCGTAAAAAAATACCGAACTTCTGTTTACGTTAGGATCGTCTACTTGTCGAAGTAACCAATTTGCGTTTGAAATTCGGCCGCTTAAGAGAATGGAAGTTTTATCTTTTATTAGTGGCCCCTCAACAGTAACGCGACTGCTTGCTATGCCTAATCCACCCTGAAATTCCCATTTTTCAAAGTTCCCCGTGCGTGTTGTTATGTCTAAAACAGAAGAAGCCCGCCCACCGTAGTTTGCAGGCACGTTGCCTTTGTAAAGGCTAAAATTTCTTAATACGTCTTGGTTGAATGCCGGAACAAAACCCAAGGCGTGTGAAGCGTTAAAGATTGGAGTGCCGTTAAGCAGTATTAGATTTTGATCCACTCGTCCACCGCGCACATTATAACCGGAAGATCCTTCGCCTACGCTGGTTACTCCGGGCAGCAGCTGAATAGTTTTAAGAATATCGACTTCACCTAAAAATGTGGGTAAAGCCTTTACCTCGGCCATGTTGAAAATCGAAACTCCGGAAAGTGCACTTTTAACATTGCTATCAATTGGCCTTGATGAGATTACGATTTCATTGAGATTGACAGCTTCTTCAGGCAACTCAAAGTTTAAAACTCCTGTAGAAAATATTCGTATTCGTTGGAAAATAATTTGTTTGCCTACGAAGCGAATCATCAATCGATAATTGCCGGCAGGCAATTCAATTAGAAACCGACCATCTTTGTCAGAGTAATCGAAATATTTGTATGTATCCACTGATATAGAAGCACCTACAATAGGCAACCCCGCAGCATCGGTGACTTTTCCTGTTAAAACAACTTTATCTTTTAAAGAAAGAGTTGAATCGCCAACGATAATTGCTCCTGAAATCTGTTTCGACTGAGCCAATGCGCCCATCCAAAGAGATGTACCGATCCAAAATAAAAAGGATATCCACACTAATTTCTTATCGCGTGTTCGATAAGCCATGCTTATTCAACAACGAGCTTACTAGTAAAAATTCTATTAGCAATTTCGATTTTAAAGAAATACAACCCCGAGCTGGCGTTGCTCATATCAACTTCAAAAGGCTGCTTTGCGAAAACATTTTTTTGGATATCCCCAACAACCGCTCCGGTTGCGTTATAAATTTTTACCTGAGCAAGGCCACTGTATTGCCCGCCTAACTCAATATTCACACGCTTTTGTTTAGTGGGATTAGGATACAAATAAAAAGCTTCCGTTTCATCTTGTGTTGATGTTATCAAAAAATCGACTAAGCCAGGTTTTACGGGTGGCTGGACTACCGTGGTGTAGATGTGAAATTCGCCAGGCGCAAGAACAATTGGCTCGTTCACATCATTTATACTAAAAGAAGTATTCCCAAAAAAATCAAACCAGTTGCCTGTTTTGGTAAAGATGGCGCTTGCTTCTTTGTAGGTTAGTGAAAAGTTGCCCACTATGGCCACATCCATAGTGGGATGAGTTATCTTTATCGTGCGGATATCTCCCGTTGTACTCCAGACAAAAGTTCCTGTTTTAAAAACGGCAGTATTTGAGTTCACCAAACGATTGATGCTGGCAAGTGTACCGTAGAGCCGCTGCCTGTCATCATTCGTGTAGTAACCTAATCCTGAAGTTCCCCACGGCAACGGCTTATTATCTACCCTGCAATTGTTGTTTATCGTTCCGTTGGGACAAAAGTTAATGCTTTTGTCATAACCGAGTTCTTCAAATTGCCACAGCATCTTTGGTCCGGGAACAGTAAAGAAAAAAGCCGCTCCAAGTTTCGCGCGATTTAAAGCGGTGCCAAGGTCTCGGATATTGTATGAGCCTTGTGAATTGCCGTTAGTCAAGAGTTTAAATAATTGACGCTCCTCATCGTGACTTTCCATGTAGTTAACATGACTGTTTCTATTGGCCCCCGACAAATCTGTTTGCCCGTCACCATTTAAAGCACTTGCATACGTGCCGGTTTGATTGCCCCATAGCAGCATTCCTAAGTTTGCCAATACAGTTTCTTCTTGATTATCGGCAAAATGCTCAAGAATTACATAGGCTTCTGGGGTAACTTTCCACAGCTCAGTTGCCATGCGCGAAAGAATATCGATGCGGGATTGATCGAATGCACTCCAGGCTCCGACATTACCAGGATTGTTCTTCTGGGTGAATCCTTTTGATAAATCAAATCGAAATCCATCAACGTGGTATTCAGATAGCCAATAATTGCAAACTGTATCGACAAACGCTTTTGTGTATGGGCTTTCGTGATTGAAATCGTAGCCGACATTAAATGGATGCGTTGCATCTCGGTTAAACCATGGATTATCTAAGGCTGGCTTGCCAGCATTTTTATCAAAGTACATTTGTACCATCGCATTCTGACCAAAAGCATGGTTTAACACCATATCCATGATTACCGCAATTCCGTTTTGATGAGCCTTCTCAATAAATCTTTTAAGATCTTGTTTCGATCCATAGAACTTATCGGGCGCTAAAAAATAGGAAGGATTATATCCCCAACTTAAATTTCCTTCAAATTCCATTACCGGCATTAGCTCGATAGCATTTATGCCAAGTCTTTTTAAATAAGGAATGGTGTCCATGAGATCTTTATAATCTCGCGATCCTAAAAAGTCGCGAATCAAAAGCTCGTAAACCAATAGGTTTTTTTTATCGGGCCTGTTCCAGGTTAATTCCGATTGAGCCCATGTGTACAAAGGCTGGTTGGTTTGAAAAACTGTTGCAATACCAAAATCTGTTTTTGTATAAACCGGCAAGTCAGGATAGGTGGAGGCGGGTATAAAACTATCGTTATAAGGGTCAGCAACTTTGTCGGCCAATGGGTCGCCTATCTTAATAATGCCATCTACCCAATACTGAAATACATATTCTTGACCAGGTGTAAGGCCCGTTATTTCTTTCCAGAACCGTTTTCCATCGGGGGTTTTATTCATAAAATATTCGTTCCGAAGTTCCCAGTTCGAAAAATCTCCGGTGGCATACACAAAATCTTTTTCTGGAGCCAGCAAAACGAGTGTTACTTTTGTAGGATCGGCATCGTAGTTGATTCCGTCTTTTATTCCGGCTGGCAATGCTAAAACTAAATCAGTTGGCCTTACCGTAAATGAAAAAGTAGCGAGCGTTTGCACAGCGGCCAAATTAATTACTGCTGTAATTTTAACGGTAATTGTTCCGGAGTTGGGCAAATAATTAGTAGCAATTGATGAAACATTAGTTGAACTTTTCAGCGAAACGAATCCACTTCCCTCATCAACTAAAATCTCCATAGACGAAGCCAAACTTGAGGCAGTGCCTGAAAGTTCTATCAACTGGCCCGACTCCAAAAACACATTCTGCGAGGTTGGGCTCGTGATGCTCACAAAATCAGGAACAAAGAGTTTTATGTAGATATCAGGACTTGTTTGTTTCGTGCCATCGGCATTACGAAAAACTATTGAAAGCCAAAAAATATTCGTGCCATTTGGAACATCGTAAAACGCGCGAAGCGTTGGGGTAAGCGCAAGTTGCCATTTATTCGGTTGGCCGGAAATTGCTGTCATTTGTCCAATTCCATTATCTTGACCCCAATCGCCTTTTACAAATTTCCAGTCCGATCCTGAAGGCGATGCCGTGTTGGTAACTACTACACCGCTGTGCATATATATTTTTGGCTCACCGGCTAACGGTGTTGAGCTGGCGTCAAAAGTAACGGTCACGCTTTGCTCAGGCGAGGCATTGGCGGGGCTAATTGTGGCGACTTGGGCAACTCCAAAATTTGTTATTAAGATTGCAAAAAGGGATACTATATATTGGCGCATGACGTTTTTCAGGTAAAATTAGCCAATTTGAACGAAGGCATTTTAGAAATTACCGGAAACGATTGCGACATCGTTTTCGTGGTTATCTTATCATAATTTTTGCTATTTCTTGGCCATTTAATAATTTATCAGTTATTATTGTGGCAGAATAAACCAATTCGTATGAAAAATTTTACAATACTAATTTTTTTACTGGCTCTACTTGTTTCTTCATGTGATGAGCAAGTGTCTGTTGAGACCCTATCAACAGCTCCTACGATCAATTTTAAGACTCCAGGTTCAATAATCGCAGGAAAAGATGAGAAGTTGGAAGTTGAAGTTAAAGATGGTTCAATAACCCCACTTACCGAGGCAACGTTAACTGTGAAGTTGGGCACTACAGTTGTTTTTACTGAGAAGAAAACTGCTTCGGCCTTATCTATTTTATTTTCTATACCTTCTGCCACAGTAAAAGCTCTTTTGCCAGGTTCATACAAGATTGACGTGGTGGCAAAAGACAACGCTAATCAGGAAACTAAGGCCAGCAAAGATCTTGCTGTAGCTTGTGACGCTCTAGAGTCTTGCAAAGATAAGACAAAGACGACCGTTATATTAGTTGCCCCTGCAAACACGCCTGCGGATGCAAAGATTGGCCTTATTGGAACCTTAACAGGTTTTAGTACAGATATTTTGTTTACTAAGGTGTCTACCAACTGCTATTGCGCAGCTATAGATTTTCCGAACGGCACTGAGTTCAAATTTAGAAGAAGTTTGGATGGGAATTCTAATCCTGACTGGACTTATGTGGAAAAGGGACCTACATGCAACGAACTAGGTAATAGAGAACAAGGAAATGCGCCTGATAAGACAATTACTTTGAGTGTTGTAAATTGGAGAAATACAGGAGCTTGCCCAGATTGATCGGAAACTTCAGCAAGAATTTAAAAAAAGCTGCTCCCAAGGGGCAGCTTTTTCTTTTGTTTTAACCGATATTTTATGAAAGTCCTAAGCCCATTCGTATAGGCACGGTATTAATAAGACCAACAAGAAGAATTTAAATTTTAATACGAAATATTGCCTGCGTTTTATTTTTTCAACAAAGTGAATCAACTTTTAAGATTGCTCAATAGAAGTAAACAGTTGGTATCGACAAGCTTTTTTGTTTTATCTTGTTCTTCTAAGAGAAAGGCTCAGGTTGTTACCCTTTTTTTACTATTATCATGTTAAGTGTATTATGGAGGG
>JBBSBG010000136.1:0-7814 GCA_038251495.1 Cytophagales bacterium | reverse complement strand
TTATCAGATCTATAAAACAAGTTTTGTTCTGGATACGGATCGGCTCGGAATTCAAATTTTGTTCCGGTTAAGTTTTTCTGAAGTATTTCTCCGAAGTCAGAGCGATCGTACCCGGTTATGAACGCAAAATTTTGTCCCCACTTCGATGGCTTTCCAATCATTTCAATGTTAAACATGGCCACCACCTTATCGGGATTAAGTTGCTCCGAGAAATATTTAGATCCGAACCCGCCAATTTCTTCGGCTGTAAAGGCAACAAAGATTAGTGTGCGTTCATTGTTCTTAATCTTTTTAAAGTAGCGAGCCAGTTCAATCACGGCAGTTGTACCCGAAGCATCATCATCAGCACCGTTGGCAATAGAGTCGCCATTGATGGGTTTTTCAATACCAATGTGATCGTAATGACCAGAGAATACAACCATCTCATCAGGTTTGCTTTTGCCCGGCAATATGCCCACTACATTGGCCATCTTTATGGATTCGATTTTTTGAGTAGCCTTGATACTGTACTGATTCGCTTCTGTTGCTCCGGTAACAAACACCTTTGTGTATTTTCGATTGTTGGTAAAGCGTCCCTGAAAGTACCCTTTCAATTCCTGAAAATTATTTTGAAAGCGGTCGTCTATTAAAACTAACATAGAACTGGTATCGCGTATCAACGCAAACGCTTTGTCGAAGAAGTATTGATCTTTGTTTGATGCGGTGGAGTCAAATGCTATTTGCCTGATTGATAAACCTGTGCTTTGACTTAGTTCAGACTTCTCCGCTATAATCAATACATTTTCGGATGCAATTGGTTTACCATCTATTGTCACATGCTGACTGACTGGCAAAATGCGCGACTTAGTAAATTCCTGTCGGAAACTCTTTAAACCTTGAAGTTGGCCAAGCCCAATGCTTTTGAACTCGCTTTCGATAAAGGCTGCAGCTTTGTCGATGTGCTCAGGACGAATAGCCGAACGCCCCATCATGTTGTCCGCTGCAAGTGTTTTAATAATGCGGGTTACGTTTTCTTCTGTAATGTATTTGTTAACGGGTTGTGAATAGCTGAGCACGCTAACACATACCAAAAATAGAATGATAGTATTTTTCATCTGCTTGATAATTTCTGATTTCATTTTGAACACTATCCTCCAAACATAATAAACAATGGCTGCTCCTGAAACTATTTCTACTTGAAGTAATCTCAGGCGGTTTGCTTTTTGGAGATGTTAACCAGAAACCCGAAAGCAGCCGCAGTAAAGAACATGAGCAAACTGTAGATGGCAGGAGGTATACTCATAGTTGAATTGTTCAGCACGTTTAGTGCGATGTAGATAGCCAGCGTACCATTATGAATACCTATTTCCATACCGATGGCAATAGCTTGTTTCTTTTCGATTTTGAATAATAAGGGTAGGTAAAATCCAATTGCAAGACTAAGCACATTAAAGAGCAACACCGGTATTCCCAATTGCGAAAAGTGATCGGCCAGTACTTGTTTTTCGCGAAGTGTTACCGAAACAATAATGATTACAAGCAATAGCGCAGAAATAATTTTAACGGGCTTATTCATTTTGTCGGCAAACACGGGGGCTTTGCTTTTTATAAGCATACCCAATGCTACCGGAACCAATACTACTACAAATACTTCTACCACTTTTGCAAAAGGCAAGGGTATGTATTGCCCGGCTCCCATAAAATACTTCATGGCCAGGTTAACGATAAAGGGTAATGTAAAAAGTGTAAGCACGCTGTTAACAGCAGTGAGTGTGATGTTTAAAGCTACATCTCCTTTCGAAAGGTGACTATATAGATTGGCGGTTGGTCCTCCAGGCGAGGCAGCCAGCAAAACCAATCCTACACATAGTACCGGGCTAAGTCCGCTAAAGGAGGCAATTCCAAAACAAAGTGCCGGCAGCAATACCATCTGGCACACCAGCGCGATAGTCATGGCTTTTGGGTATTTGGTTACACGTTTAAAATCGTCTAGCGTAAGCGAAAGTCCTAGCCCCAGCATAATAATGCCAAGTGCGATTGGAAGAAAGAGGGAAGTAGCGACTGATTGCTGCATTTTTTAAAGATACTAATAAAAGTAAAAAACCCTTATTTATTCATTGTTTCGGATCGCCCGCCCCGCGACCAGACAATTCATCCTGTTCCTTCTACACTTCAGCAACCTATTTTAGTAAAGCCTCCTCTGGCACGCCACTTTCGTCTTGTAATCGCACAGAATTTTATGATTGTCAGACTTATTTACTTGATCCTGTTTTCAACATCCTTGGTTATGGTAGCGCAGTCGCAAACCAGAATTTCAGGGTTTGTTCAAGACGAAAAAGGAGAGCCCATTCCGGGGGCTAATGTCATGATAAAAGATTCTTATGATGGCACCAGCTCTGGGGTTGATGGAAAATTATCTTTTATTTCAGAGGAGCTTGGTGCTAAAATTTTAGAAGTTACGTTTGTGGGGTTTAAAACTTTTTCTCAGGCAATTCAATTAGCTGGTAAAGAGATTGAAATTCAGGTCACTTTAAAAGAAGAGATCAATCAACTTGATGGCGTAGTTATTTCTGCGGGTTCTTTTACAGCTGGTGAAGAAAACAGAAGGACAATTTTAAAAGCAATTGACATTGCAACAACAGCCGGAGCCACAGCTGATATTGCAGGGGCATTGAATACTTTGCCAGGTACAACAAAGGTAGGTGAGAGTGGAAGGTTATTTGTTCGCGGTGGCGATGGTTCTGAAACCCGCACCTTTATTGATGGCATGGCAGTGCTTGATGCCTATGGTCCAGCGGCACCCAACACTCCTTCACGTGGACGATTTCTTCCCTTCATGTTTAAGGGAACCAGTTTTAGCACCGGTGGCTACTCGGCTGAGTACGGCCAAGCTCTTTCATCGGCCTTAGTGCTTAACTCGAAAGACATCGCGGAGATGAATCAAACTGACATTGGTATTCTCTCCGTTGGTGCCGATGTTGCGCACACCCAAGTTTGGGACAGAGCTTCTGTTTCGGGTAAGGTTCAATACACCGACATCCGGCCATACTTTGGGTTGATCAATCAGGAAATAGATTGGAAAAAACCACCCGTATCATTAGAAAGCAGTGCAGCGTATCGCCAAAAGATTGGTAAGGATGGCATGTTTAAGTTCTTTGGAAATTTTAATCAGACTTCTTTCTCGCTATTCAATCATGATATCCTTGATCCAACCATCAAGCAACAATTTGATCAAGACAATTATTATCGTTATGGCAATGGCACGTATCAGCAATCGCTTGGCGCGAACTGGTCTGTACGTGGTGGGGTGTCGTATTCTTACAACCAAAACAAATTAAAGTTTGATGGAAGTCCGGTAAGCGAAACTGAGCAAGGACTTCATGCTAAGTTAGTTGCTGAACATTCTGTTTCTGATCAATTGGAAGTTCGGGTAGGTTCTGAATTTTATAATCGTAACTATGAGGTAACAAGATATAATTCAAACAGCGATACAAATGAGGCGCTTACTTTTATTGAACCGATTTCGGCAACGTTTGTAGAAACTGAATACTATGCGAGTAATCATTTTGTAGTAAAGGCTGGTGGACGGCTTGAAACAAATGTGTTAAATAATTACACAAGTCTTGACCCACGCCTATCGCTAGCTTACAAGCCAGGTAAGCAAGGCCAATTCTCTTTTGCTTACGGAACGTTCAGACAATCACCTCAAAATCAATACGTGCGTAATGACAATCAATTGAATCCTGAAAAAGCGGAACACTTTATATTGAACTACCAGATTATTACCAACCGCAAAACTTTTCGGGTTGAGACGTATTATAAAAAGTATGATCAGCTGATCAAGTTTGAAAATGGTAATCCGAATGCACTTGCCAATACTGGTTCCGGGTTTGCAAAAGGCGTTGAACTTTTCTGGCGCGATAGTGAGACAATTAAAAATGCTGACTATTGGATATCATATTCTTTCTTGGATACGGAACGCAACTATTTAAATTTTCCAACTTCGGCTGTCCCTTCTTTTGCATCGGCACATAATTTCTCTTTCGTTTACAAACATTTTCTAACAGCATTAAAAACACAAGTAGGATTTACCTATAGTTATAGCAGCAGTCGCACGTATTACAATCCCAACAAATCTTCTGATCAATTTAATTCGGATAAAACACCGGCCTATCAGGACTTAAGTGCCAACCTAGCTTATCTACCAAAAAATAATTTGATCATCTATTTGTCGTGCACAAATCTGCTGCGGCATGATAATATTTTCGGGTATCAATATAGCACTACCCCCAATGATCAGGGTGTGTACGTAAGTCGTGCTACACGGCAGGCAGCACCGCAGTTTTTATTTGTGGGTGTGTTTATCACAATCAGTAAAAATAAATCAGTCAATCAACTTCCAAATCTTTAATCTTTAACTTTTAAACTAATACAAGTATGAAAACAATTATTTTATTTTTCGCATTCATCATTTCAATTTCGGCCTTTGCTAATGATGAAAAGTATTTCGCTCAAATGGGTAAGCAGGTGCAAGCTGTTTATGTAGCTAAAACAATTGACGAGTATCAAGTGGCAGTCAATGCACTCGATAGGATTGCAAATGCTGAGAAAACAAAATGGGAGCCGTATTACTATGCTGCTTACGGAAACATTATGATGGCGATTGCTGAAAAGGAGGGGTCAAAAAAGGATTCGTACTTAGACCTGGCTCATACTGCAGTTGAGAAGGGGAAAGAACTTGCGCCTGCAGAATCGGAGCTAGTTACGCTCGAAGGATTTGCTCATATGATTCGTGTAACCGTTGATCCTGCAAGTCGGGGCCAAAAATATTCCAGCTTGTCTATGCAAACCTTTGGTAAAGCGTTAAGTATGAATCCAAAGAATCCGAGGGCTTTGTCATTGTTGGCTCAAATGCAATTAGGTACTGCTCGGTTTTTTAATCAACCGCCCACGGAGGCTTGCGAAACCGCTCGCAAGGCAGCAACAATTTTTGAATCACCTACTGAATCTGAAAATCCTTTGGCGCCAAGATGGGGAAAGGAAATGAATTTGGGAGTGTTACAAAATTGTAAATAATGATTTAAACACATAGAGTGTTAACCACAGATTCACAGATTGTAGGAAAGAAAAATAGATACTTACCTTTTAATTACTTTAACAGCCGCAGAGTTTAAAGGTGGTAAGAATATAATCTGTGAATCTGTGGCAATACATTTTTAAACACATGGCCATACAGAAAGCATAGAGTTAAAAGCAGCAGTTTGTAATAAAAAATAATCTGTGAATCTGTGGCTAAAGAGAATCATAATAAATAATATTATAATTTGCAGCATGCCTTCGTTGATCACATTCCTTAAAGAGAATCTTAAAACCAGTTTTTGGGTAAGTATTGCTGGCTTTATTATGAGCTACTTTATCTGGCGTGGGTGTTGCCAAAGTATCAGTTCTCTTGTTTCGATAGCGTTCTTTACGGCATCCTTGTGGTTGGCTCTTTGGCTTGGCAATGCTTATGTTAGCAACTTACTCGATTATTTTTTTTCATGGGAGAGACAAACCATTGTCCGTTTGGTTGCCGGCTTAGTTGGTATGGTGGTTTATACCTTGAGTGCCGTATATAGTTTGGTATTTCTTTTCCAAACTGTGTTAGGTTTTCATCTTGGCGATAGCATGGAGGAAACCTACTACATAACGATTGTAATTACCTTGATTATTACGTTATTTATGACAGGCCGTCTGTTTTTCGCAAACTGGCTAAAGGCAGCGGTCGATGCAGAGCGATTGAAGAAGGAAAACGTGGAGGCGCAATACAATAATTTAAAGAATCAGGTTAACCCGCATTTTCTTTTTAATAGTTTAAATGCCCTCACCAATCTTGTTTATCAAGATCAGGACAAGGCCGTAAAATTTATTAAGCAACTTTCTGAAGTATATCGCTTCGTGTTGGCTAGCCGCGATAAAGAGGTAGTTGCCCTTGAAGAAGAGATACATTTTTTGGATTCGTACGTATTTCTGCAACAAATCCGATTTGGCGACAAACTTAAAATTAGTATTGAGTTGCCAGAATTAAAATGTTTGGTGGCACCCCTTGCTCTGCAAATGTTGGTTGAGAATGCCATCAAACACAATGAAGTTTCTGAAGATTATCCGTTAACGATTCGTATTTATAATCGCGACAAGAAAATTATCATTGAAAATTCTTTGAGACGTAAACCAGTGTTGGCCGAAGATTCACAGGGCCTTGGGCTTGAGAACATAAAGAAGAGATATGAGTTTTTAAGCGAACATAAAGTGGAGGTGAAAGAAGCAGATGGAAAATTTGTAGTTGCAATTCCCCAGATTGAGATTGTATGAAGGTATTGATTATTGAAGATGAACCGCTGGCCGCAGAACGATTAGGAAATCTGATTCGCGAGCTCCATGCTGAAATTCAACTGGTTTCTACATTAGACTCAGTAAAACGATCTGTCGATTGGCTTTCACAAAACACGGTTGACTTAATCTTCATGGACATCCAATTGGCCGATGGATTGAGTTTCGAGATTTTTGAGAAAACAGAAGTGAAAACTCCGGTAATTTTTACAACCGCTTACAATGAATATGCGCTCAAAGCTTTTAAGGTTAATAGCATCGATTACATTCTTAAACCAATTGATAAAGAAGAGCTAACCGCAGCATTCAAAAAATATCAAACACTTACCCAACAACCTGTTGTTCCGGCAAAAATGCTGGAGAGCATTGGTTACGCTATGCAAATGCTTACCAAAAAATATAAAGAGCGTTTTGTAATAAAAGTGGGCGAGCATCTTAAATCACTCGAGGTAAAAGAAATTTTATTTTTCTTCAGTTTAGAGAAAACAACTTTTGCACAAACAAAAGACGGGCGTAAACATATTCTCGATTTCACATTAGATCAACTTGAAGCCTTACTAGATCCAACTCACTATTTTAAAATCAATCGAAAATATATTGTAGGCATGGCTTGTATTCAGGATATGATAAGCCACACGAATAGTCGGATAAGACTTGTGTTAAAAACCAGTGACGATGCCGATGTAATTGTAGCGCGGGAGCGTGTGCAGGAATTTAAGGAGTGGCTGGATAAATAACGAGGTACGAAGTTAGAATTACGATTTACGAATTGTTACCAGAAATTGATATTTTAGTATTAAATCCTTGACATGACCTGTATTAATTGTTCAACAGAAGTTTCGTCCACTTATTGCCCTACTTGTGGGCAGCGGCACACTGTTAAAAGACTTTCTGTAAAAGAGGGCTGGAATGATTTTTGGGCGCGTATCTATGGCTTTGATGGCATGTTTCCTCGCACTCTTCGTGATATTACTATACGCCCAGGTGTAGCATCAAGAAAATATATTGAAGGTAATCGAGTTGCCTACTATGGGCCGGTTGGGTATTTTTTTCTCATGGTTACTCTTATCTATATAGTTGCCAGTCTTTTCAATATTGACTTGGTGGAGTTTATGAAATCCGCGAGCGACACAGGACTTCAGCCAAAAGCAAAAGTGGGCATTGGGCAAGAACGAATGATACAAGCAACCATGAAGTTAGCTTCTGATAACTTGAAAATTTTATCATTTATCATGATTCCCATTTTTGCATTTTGTGGCCGCTACATTTTTTTCAGAAAGCAAGGATTGAATTTTATAGAGCACACAGTGCTGCCATTCTATTTGCAGGGGCATGTATATTGGTTAAGTATTTTTAGCCTTTGCGTGTATGCTTTAATTGGAAAATTTTTACCCGCCTGGATACTGACATTAGCTACAATTGCATTTTTTAGTTACGCGTATTCCAATATGTTTTCTGATCAAGGC
>JBBSBG010000135.1:0-7850 GCA_038251495.1 Cytophagales bacterium | reverse complement strand
TATTCTTTTTCAATTTCATTAAACACCGAGTCTGCTTGTTTTTCTTTGTTAAAGAAAAGCGCCATAAACTTTATCCACTCTGCCCGCCCCAGCGGGTGCTTCTCTAAAAACTCAGCATTGATAACAACTGGAATTCCTAATTCTTTTATTTTTTTCAGTTGACCTAAATCACTTGTCATGGTATAACTCATCACGAGTTCAGGACGCAACGAAAAAAGTAATTCGATATTCATTCCTTTGTCAATCCCTAAATCCGTTACTAATTTTTTATCAATGCGTTCGCGCATCTTTTCTGAGCTCACATAATCTGTTGTTGGAAATCCAATCAAAGCATTAGTCTCATTCAAGTAATCTAATAAGGGAATGTGAGTTGTTGAGGTACAAACAATTTTTGTTATAGGCGTGCGAATCACTTCGGTATTATCATCATGAGCTGGAATTGACTCACCGATAGGCACGAGTAAATATTGATAACCGGATGTTGCCCCCGGATATGGGTTTGTTATTGTTACAAATTTGGCATTTCCATCAGTGTGAACTGAAAAGCCTTCGGCATATTTTAGTTGTGTTTCTTTTGCCGCATTACTTGTTTGCTCCTGTTTAGGATTGCATGACACCATGATGAGTAGCACTAGTAAGGTCGATACTATTTGATCAGTGAGCTTCAATATTTTCGTGTTAATAGAAATCATGATGCAAGTTTAAGGAATTAACTTATGTTTGCAGCCGTATTGCGGTCCCCGATTCTGTCGGGGTTAAAAGGGAACTCCGTTTAAACCGGAGGCTGTTCCCGCAACTGTAATTCTGATTTCGCGCAAGCGGAATAAATTTTATTCATAGTCCATTGTGGTGCGCTTTGTATCATGAGAAGGCGAATAAAATCAGAAGAGCCAGGAGACCTGCCACAATGCAAATAATTCAGTGCTTCGGGTAAAAAGCGACTGTGATTCTTTTGATGAATGTGTTTGCGCATCATCATTGCTTCATTTTCAGCCTTTTACTCTTTTTTCAAACCTTAAATTTTTCAAAATGAAAAAAGAGAAAAAAGTCTGGGCAATAACTTTAATTGCCTTTTGGTGGCTGGCACCAAACCAAATACAAGCCCAGCAAGATTCGTTACGTGCTCGTCAACTAGACGAGGTAGTTATCTCAGCGACCAAGTTTCCAAAGGACAAAAGCGAAACGGGTAAAGTACTTACCGTAATTGACCAAGATCAGATCAAACGCAGTACCGGCAAAGACATTACGCAAGTGCTAAACGAGCAGGTTGGTGTTGTGGTAAGTGGTTCAAATAGTAATCCCGGCAAGGACAAATCGGTTTACCTTCAAGGAGCCAAGAATGAGTACACCATTATCTTGTTGGATGGTATTCCGCTTAATGATCCTTCCGGTGTATCTGGTGGTGCTTATGATCTTCGGTTAATTTCACTTGATCAGGTAGAACGAATTGAAATTTTGAAGGGCAGTCAATCTACATTATATGGCAGTGATGCAATAGCGGGTGTAATCAACATCATTACAAAAAACGGAGGCGATAAGCCGGTTGAGTTTTTTGGAACACTGGGCTATGGAAGTTACAATACCCTTCGCGGAACCGCAGGTGTGTACGGAAGCAAGAATGGATTGGATTATAATGTTGGGTATTCACGATTTAGCACGGATGGAATTAGTGAAGCCAAAGAACTGGGGTCAACGACATTTGATAAAGATGGTTCATCTCAAAATTCATTTCAAGCTAATGTTGGCGTAAAGCTCAATTCAAAGTTTTCGGTAAAACCATTTATTCGATATACTCAATTTGAGGGTACATACGATGGGGGACCATTTACCGATGACCTCCTAAATAAATATGAAGCCACTTTATTAAACGCTGGTACCCATCTTAATTATGCATTAAAGAGAGGATCGGTTCATGCCCAATATTCCTACGATCAAACTGATCGGTTATTTGATGGCACTTTTGGCAAAAGCGAATACACAGGAAAATTTCAGCATGCCGAAGTTTTTATGAATTATGATTTAACAAAGCAAATTCAATTGCTAGCCGGATTTACTAGTCAAAATTTAAAGATGCTTGACGAGTCATCAACAGAAGTTAATCCATCGGTTTTTCTTAATAGTCCTTATGTTTCTTTCTTCGGCAAGTTTGGTAACTTCTCTACCGAGGTTGGAGGGCGTTATACAAACCATACAAAGTTTGGTGAGGCATTTACCTATAGCATTAATCCATCGTATCGTTTACAAAAAGGATTGAAGGTTTTCGCTAATCTTTCAACAGGATTCAAAGCGCCCTCATTATATCAGCTTTATGGACAGTATGGAGCTAATCCAGATTTAAAACCTGAACGCAGCCAGAGTTTTGAAGGGGGTATTCAAGGTTTATTAAATAGAAAAGTCGAATGGCGGGCTGTAGCCTTCTCAAGGGTTGTTGACGATGTTATAGTTTATGCTTTTCCGGCAAATCTTAATTTAGATAAGCAGGCAGATAAAGGTGTTGAGTTGGAAGTATCTTCTCAGATCACTTCAAAATTAAAAGTATCGGCTTTTTATGCATTTGTTACGGGCGAAGTGACAACCAAAACAAATAATCAGGATACCGTGTTTAACAATTTGATTCGCAGACCAACAAATAGTTTAGGAGTCAATATGGGTTATCAATTTTCAAATCAATTTCACGCAAACTTCAATCTAAAAACTTTCGGAAAGCGGAACGATTTGTATTTTGATAGTAACACCTTTACGAATCAACCGGCTGTTCTCTCAGCTTACACACTGGTAGATTTTCATGCTGATTATAAATTAAAAAAAGAACATGTTGCTTTCTTTTTAGATGTTAGAAACTTGTTGAATCAGAATTATGAAGAGACTTATGGATACAGTACGCTGGGAATTACGGTGAATGCTGGAATAACCATAAGACTTTGATAAAACCATTTATGAAAGCGAACACCAATCAGCCGCAACAAATTAAAGAAGGCGTTGACTTCTACTATGAGAATGGACTGATGGTGTTCACTTCTGCTTATCATGTAAAGCGTGGATTCTGTTGTCAGAGCAAATGCAGGCATTGTCCCTATGGAATGAGCGACAAGTCTATTGCTTCAAAAAAGTCTGAATAATTTTCTGAGCAGCCCGTGATGGTAAAATTTTATTATCAATAATCTCTTTTTCGTAGGCTTTGATTTGAGCTTCGATATTTTTGTCTTGGATTAGTTGTGACTGAAGCAGTAGCCCCATTTGTTCATGAAACCAAACTAAGTTTTGTTGAGTTCTGTTCCGTTCAAAGTGTCGATTGCTTTTTGTAAACTCAATATATTCTTTAATAAGCTTCCAGGTTTCAGTAATTCCTTTTTTCTCTAAAGCTGAGGATGTGATTACTCCCGGTTTCCAGCCTGATTCGGATTCTGAAAATAAATGTAAGGCATATTGATAATCAGTTTTAGCCTGATTGGCTTGCTTTATATTGTCACCGTCAGCTTTGGTAATTACGATAGTATCAGCCATTTCCATAATACCTTTTTTAATCCCTTGCAGTTCATCTCCGGCACCAGCCAGCATCAACAGCAAAAAGAAATCAACCAGGTTGCGTACGGCAGTTTCTGATTGGCCAACACCTACTGTTTCGATAATGACAATTTCAAAACCTGCTGCTTCACATAATAATATAGCCTCCCGGGTACGATCAGCAACTCCGCCTAAGGCAGTTCGCGTTGCCGTAGGTCGAATAAATGCAAGCGAGTCTTTCGACAATTCTTCCATACGCGTTTTATCACCCAAAATGCTGCCTTTCGTTTTAGCACTGGATGGGTCAACGGCCAACACGGCAATTTTTTTTGATAAGGAGGTAATGTGTTTCCCAAATGTTTCAATAAAGGTACTTTTCCCTACCCCGGGTATTCCGGTTATTCCTATGCGAATGGATTTACCAGTGAGAGGCAGAAGATTCTCCACAACATCATTGGCTAGAATTATATCTTCCGCAAGTGTACTCTCAACTAATGTAATCGCTTGCGCAAGCATTACTTTGTTCCCTTTCGGGATTTCAGTAATAAAATTTGCAAGTTTCGGGCGCTTTGAGGCTATGTTTTTCAATGTCATTATTGATTGCTGGCCTAAATTTCTAAATTTATTGTGAACTTAACGCACTATGAAGAAACTCTCACTACAAGGCCTTGCTATTACCACGTTTGTGTTTTTAATGATGTTAGGGGTAAGTAAGATCGCTGATCTTAAATTGATTAGTGCTTTTGATGGGATGTCGCAAGCATTTAAAGAATTTGAGATAACGGATATTGTTTTTTCGCAACTGCGCGATACCCCATTGGTCGATCAGCGCATTGTTGTCGTAAATATGGGGAATCTTAGTAGGCGAGAAGTTGCTCAACAAATAAATATCATTCGACAATATAAACCAAAAGTAATTGGTATAGATAGTTATTTTGATTGTGAAGGTGGATTAAGGGATTCGATAAATTGCCCGCAATTATTGGATACTCTAGGAAATCTTTTGCTGGCTTATGAAATTCAAGAGGCTGGTAATGTTGTGTTAGTTTCCAAGCTAATGCAAAAAACTAAAACCGATCTTGATAAAACTTTGATAGACTTCTATGATTCACTTGAGTATTCCGATTCTATTTTTAGCACTAATGCAAAGTATGGCTTTGCAAATTTGGTCACAAATCCACCAGCAGCTCATCAAGAAGATGTAAAACAATGCCGATCATTTATTCCTATGTACAAGGTCGGTGATAAAGATCACTATGCATTTGCCGTTCAACTCTGTATGGCGTATGATTCAGCGAAGACCATGCGATTTCTTGCTCGTAATAAAGAAGAAGAGATAATAAATTATCGAGGAAACATTGAGATTCAAGATATCCGACTAAAGTCAGTGCGCGAAAAGGATACTGAAACAACTAACTATCCATTAAGTTTCTACTCTATTGATGTAAATCAATTGGCTAATGGCGAGTTCTTTGAGGATTTCTTCAATGACAAAATTGTGATCATTGGTTTTTTAGGAGCATATTTTGGCGAGTTTACCTGGAGTGATAAATATTTTACACCGCTTAATAAAAAAGCGGCTGGTCGGGCAAATCCGGATATGTTTGGGGTTGTTGTTCATGCTAATATTGTGGCCATGATCTTGAATGAAGATTATGTGGAGGAACTTCCAGATTGGGCTCAAATCGCTATTGCTATTATCGTTTGTTTTTTCACTGTTATCTCGTTTATTATTATTGATAAACGATTACCGATGTGGTTTGATACACTTTCTGTTACCATTCAGGTAATTCAAATAATTATTACTTCAGCCATTATTGTTTTCGCGTTTAAATGGTTTTCTATGAAACTGGATTTAAGTTTATCCTTAGCCGCCTCGGCATTGGTTGGTCCTGCTTATGATATCTATAAAGGCTTTGAAAATCAGATAACGGCATGGGTTACCAAGAAGCCAAAGGAAGTATTGACTGAGTGAGTCGAAATTGGCACGATTTTTTAGTATCTTCGAATTGCAAATCAATAAAAAAACCATGAAAAAAGGCAGAATTCTATTGTTAGTTGGCTTTTTAACAGTAAGCACGTTTGTTAATGCACAAGACTACACCTTCAGGGTGCTTGCAAATAAAGGAGCTAATGAAATTAAATCTGGAGATGGCTGGCAACCTGTAAAGACAGGTGCAAGTCTAAAACTGGGTGATGAACTCAGAGTAACTGAAAATGCTTCAATAGGTCTTGTACATTCCTCGGGCAAGCCTCTGGAAGTAAAAAAGGCAAATACCTATAAAGTAGCAGATCTTGCTGCGCAAATGACAGGTGGTTCTAGTGTGCTAAACAAATACACAGATTTCATACTCAGCAGTAACTCCGCGGAAGCAAAGAAAAACAGATTGAGTGCTACCGGAGCGGTTCACAGAGGTTTGGGAATTAAGGTGTTTCTTCCAAAGAATCAGCTTGCAAGCGTATTCAATAATGTTGTTTATGTAAACTGGGATAAGGCTGAGAAGGGTCCTTATGTTGTTATCTTCTTGAATATGTTCGATGATGTTTTACTAAAGGTAGAAACTCCTGAAAACTCAGTACATGTTGATTTGGCCGACCCTAAGTTTGCTGGTGAAACTGCCATACTGGTTGAGGTTCAATCAAAAGCAACAGGAACAAAATCAGATGAACGCTATTTAATTAAAAGGCTTTCACCGGGCGAACGCGAAAAATTAAAAGCACCCTATACTGAAATATCTAAAGAACTAGCTGACGAAACTGCATTGAATAAAGTTGTTTTGGCTTCTTTCTTTGAACAAAATGAACTGTTGATAGATGCTATTACAGCTTATGAAGAAGCCATAAAGTTGGCTCCTGACAACCCTACCTATCAGGAATATTACGAAGAGTTTTTATTAAGGAATAAACTTAAAGAGATAAAGTCTTAATCAGATTTTAAAAAATGAAAACCCCGTGCTCGCATGGGGTTTTTTATTTTATGGCCATCGCAAAGTGGTTTGGCTGGCAATTATATTATCCTAATTTTGTGAGCTAACCTTTTTCTTATGAGCGTTTTAGTTAATAAAGATTCACACATTATTGTTCAGGGATTCACCGGCACAGAAGGAACCTACCATGCCGGCCAAATGATTGAATATGGCACTAATGTGGTCGGTGGAGTTACTCCAGGGAAAGGCGGTCAGGTTCATCTGGGACGGCCCGTTTTTAATACGGTAAAAGAAGCAGTTGAAAAAACTGGTGCTGATGTTTCTATCATTTTTGTGCCTCCCGCTTTTGCAGCCGATTCTATCATGGAAGCAGCTGAAGGCGGCATTAAAGTGATTGTGGCAATTACTGAAGGCATTCCCATTAAGGATATGATGATTGCTAAGAAGTATGTTAAAGAAAAAGGAGCAATATTAATCGGCCCAAATTGCCCAGGGGTTATTACACCAGGTGAGGCTAAAGTGGGTATTATGCCGGGCTTTGTATTTAAGAAGGGAAGAATAGGAATTGTATCTAAGTCAGGTACGTTGACCTACGAAGCCGCAGATCAAATAGTAAAAGCAGGTCTTGGAATATCAACAGCCATTGGAATTGGTGGCGATCCTATCATCGGTACACCAACAAAAGAGGCTGTTGAATTATTAATGAATGATCCTGAGACTGATGCCATTGTAATGATTGGTGAAATTGGTGGAAACTATGAGCCAGTTGCTGCGCGTTGGATTAAAGAAAATGGCAATAAGAAACCTGTTGTTGGATTTATAGCAGGTCAAACCGCACCTCCAGGAAGAAGAATGGGACATGCTGGAGCCATCATTGGCGGAGCTGATGATACTGCGGAAGCAAAAATGAAAATCATGCGAGAGTGCGGTATTCACGTAGTTGAATCTCCGGCTTTAATTGGAGAAACGATGTTGAAAGCGTTGAAGAAATAAAATTTTGGAACCTCAAAAATTTAAAGCCACAGATTCACTGATTTGTTTCTTCCTTAGGAATTGCTTCAGTAATGAAGCAGGCAATTATAAATCTGTGAATCAATGGCTGTTAAAGTATTCGTGCATTGGTGGCTAACATCAAAGCAATTCGTTCGCAAGGTTGGCCAATTCAGAACGCTCCCCTTTTTCTAGGGTAATGTGAGCGTAGAGTTCATGATCTTTTAAGCGATCAATCAAATAGGACAAACCGTTACTCTGTGAATCCAAATATGGAGTATCAATTTGATGAATATCACCGGTAAAAATGATCTTAGTATTTTCGCCAGCACGGGTAATAATTGTTTTTACCTCGTGGGGAGTTAAGTTTTGAGCTTCATCCACAATGAAACAAATATTAGATAAACTTCTTCCGCGGATGTAGGCGAG
>JBBSBG010000134.1:0-7918 GCA_038251495.1 Cytophagales bacterium | reverse complement strand
TTGGCAACACCACATCAAAGGCTGAGATTCGATCCGTTGCAACCATGGCCATCAACTCACCAAAGTAATAGACATCGCGCACTTTGCCTCTGTAAAAACCCGTTTGCTTGGGGAATGAGAAATTGGTT
The DNA here is from genome assembly GCA_038251495.1 of Cytophagales bacterium. Classification (GTDB taxonomy): domain Bacteria; phylum Bacteroidota; class Bacteroidia; order Cytophagales; family Cyclobacteriaceae; genus ELB16-189. The sequence goes on along the minus strand of JBBSBG010000134.1, from coordinate 7,790 downwards.
TGTTTTATTGCCTTCATCGATGAATAATCTATTGCAGAAAGTTACAAAATGTTCTTTAACCTTAAATCAAAACCATATAGATAGTTAAGGATTAATGGGTGTTAAAGGATTATATTCTTCATCTCTTAATGGTAAAAAAATTAAACCATTAAGGTAGTTAAGGTATTAAGTACATTAAGAGACTCACTCTTAATTTCTTAATGTGTTTAATGGTAAAAAAATTAAACTATTTCTCCTCAATCAAAATCCCAGCTCTAAAAATTTGGGTTTTAATAACATTGCCTTGTTCATCAAACTCTTTCCACTCTTTGTGTTTCTTGTTGGCAACGTACTCGCCTTGCTCCATAATTTTTCCACTTGGGTAATACTTGGTGTAAACACCGTGTTGTCGACCGCCCCGGTACTCGCACTCAGAAAGCAACGTTCCGTCTTCGTAATAATTCTTAACTTGTCCGGTGATCAGGTTATACTTCCACGTTTCCTCGAGTGCTTTTTTTCCATTTGCATGGTAAGAGGTTCGAACTCCCTCTAAACCCCCGGCTTCATAATTTTCTTTTAATGTTAAGGTCTTTCCATCCTCAGCATAGAAGAGCCAGGTTCCATCTGGTTTACCATTGCGGAAAGATTTTTCGAAAACTAATTTATCATCTGCCGTGTATTCGGTGAGTTTACTGTCTTTGCCATTATAAGCAAACTGTTCCTTCGCTCTTATTTTTCCGTTGGGGTAATAATCGATGTTAGTACCGACTTTCCCACCTTCTTTAAATTGATATTTATGACTGAAAGAACCGTTGGGATAGTAGCCAATATTATTGCCATGCAATTTGGCATCCATAAAATGACCTTCTAATAATTTATGTCCTTTCTGGTCATAGTGAGTAAAGTCTCCAACCCGATCACCTTCTTTAATACTATAAACAAGTTCCAGTTGTGCGTTTGGATAGTAGGACTTGTAAAAGCCAGCGACAAATCCATCGCGGTAGTTTGCTTCAGTTTCAAGAACCTCACTTTCGTAGTAGGTTTTTGTGAGACCGTTTGGTTTCTGATTTTTGTAGGTAATTTCCTTTCGCAGTTTCCCTGATGGATAATATTCCTTTACATAACCATCGGGCTTCCCTTTTACAAACAGACTTTCTTGTTTTAAAATACCTGATGGAAAAAATGATTTGATACTATCAACTAACTTGTTGTTTTGATAAAACGCACGTTGGATGTTGTGACCCTGTTCATCAAACACTTCGCAAGCGCCATGCCGCATGCCATCTTCATAGTTGATTTTACGAATCAGCGTTCCGTTGTTGTGATATTCATAGAAGGTACCCCAACGAACACCATTTTGGAACGTGCCCTCTAAGGCAAGTTTGCCATTTTGAAAAAAGCTCCGGTATTTACCTTCAAGGGTCTCTCCGTCAATGGATGAAACCAGATACTCCTCATGGGGTTGCAGATGCATAGGATCGTAATAGGTCTTCACCAATTTTTGGCCGGATGCTTCTACACACAAGAAAATACTTAGAATAAGAATTCGATACATACTGAGTTTAGTCTTAGAGATCGAACCTAAAACGCGCATTGATAAGGGATGTTGTGTCAGATTTTTTCAATTACGATAGCTGAGGCACCACCACCACCATTACAAATACCGGCAACACCGATGGTTGCATTATTTTGCTTCAATACATTAGCCAGCGTAATTGTAATACGAGCTCCGGAAGCACCTAATGGATGGCCTAATGCCACAGCACCACCATTCACGTTTACCCTACTTTCATCAAGCCCAAGTTTGCTATTGTTGGCAAGTGCTACGACTGCAAAGGCTTCATTGATTTCATAATAGTCAACATCTTTTTTTTCTACACCGGCAAATTTCAATGCCTTAGGTATTGCCAATGATGGAGTAGTAGTGAACCACATAGGGTCTTGTGCGGCATCGGCAAAGCCACGAATTTTAGCAATAGGAGTTACGCCCAACTCTTTTGCTTTTTCTTTGCTCATCAAAATTACAGCAGCGGCACCATCATTAATGGTTGAGGCATTTGCCGCAGTAACGGTTCCTTCTTTCGTGAAGACAGGCTTAAGACCTGGAATTTTATCAAAGTTCACATTTTTATATTCTTCGTCTTCGGCAAAGACAGTGATGTCACCTTTGCGTCCGGCAATCTCAACCGGAATTACTTCGTCTTTAAATTTGCCAGCAGCCCAGGCAGCAGCTGCCCGCTTGTACGAATTGATTGCATACATATCCTGTGCTTGTCGGCTGATGTTCATTTCTTTTGCTGTGTTGTCGGCACACACGCCCATAGCACAGCGATTGTAAACATCGGTCAAACCATCATAGGTAAGTCCGTCTAATAACTCACCATTGCCATACTTATAGCCGTAGCGAGCCTTCATCAAATAATAGGGGATGTTTGACATACTCTCGGCTCCGGCCGCTACCACAACATCATTGTGACCCAACATGATGGATTGCGCTCCCAGCATGATTGCTTTCATGCCGGAAGCACAAACTTTATTAACTAGTGTACACGGAATTTCATACCCCAATCCTGCACCAACAGCCGCTTGCGTAGCAGGAGCCTGTCCAAGACCTGAAGAAATTACGTTTCCAAAAAAAACTTCCTGAATGAATTTCGGCTCCAAACCAATTTTAGTGATGGCGCCTTTAATAGCCAGGGCACCCAGTTGTGTTGCCGATTGACTAACCAAACTACCTCCAAAACTTCCTATTGGAGTGCGAACAGCTGCTACGATATAGACTTCTTTCATAATTTTTATTTTGGTTTAACAGTCCACTGTCCGCTGTCGCCTGTCTGCCGTGGACTGTCGACCGTTGACTTTCCTACCAATCAGGCTTACCCTTATCTTTTGGCTTAGTAGCCTTGCGTTTGTTTTGTTGCAGATATTGAATTTCCTGATTCTTCATTGCTTCCAAAATCATTTGAGCTTTTTCTTCGCTCATTTCCATTTGTTTCAGTTTGTCAGAGACTGAGGGTGGCGTTTCCTTTTTTTCTTTATTTTCTTTTTGATCTTCTTGCTCTTTCTCTTTCTCTTTCTTCTCTTTTTCCTGCTTTTCTTTTTCGTTTTTCTCTTGTTGATCTTTCTGATCCTTTTGGTCTTTACTCTCTTGATCTTTCTTGTCTTTGTTTTGCTGATCTTGTTTTTCTTTTTGATCCTGCTTTTGATCTTTATCCTGATCTTTCTGATCTTTATTCTTTTCGTCCTTGTTAGGATCGTTCTTCTTCTGTTCTTCTTCTTTCTTTTTTTGCTCGTCAAGTTTCTTTTTCACCATTTCATAATTGTACCGCGCATCTTCATTGGTAGGATCAGCTTTTAAGGCTTGCTTGAAACTGGCTAGTGCTTCCTCGTATTTATTCTCGCGGTTGGAGAGTACACCGAGTTGTTGATGAGCAATCGAACGAATGGAGCGATCATCACTCTGGGTTAGCGGTTGATAACTTAATGCTGTGTTTGTAGTATCATTTAGTTGGAAGTAAGCATTGGCCAGGTTGAGCCGCACTTCGTCTTCATTTACACCCAGTGAATCGATAAGACTTCGATACTTGGCAACAGCAGTTTTAAAATCTCTATTCTTATAAGCTTCTTTTGCCTGCGACTTCAATGAATTGATTTTGCCAATGTCACCGGGGTCAATTATCAATCGCAAAACAAAAAAAACTATCAATACACTCTTCATACCCACATTCAGTTTTTATTCATTTAAATACCCGTTAGATGGCTACAGTCTTAACACTAAACAAAACATCAACCGCCAACAGAATAAGCGCTGCAAACAAAAAGTAAAAGTAGCGATTTGCCGACACATCCACCACCCGCGCATCGCGCACCTGACCTTCAATTTTGTTTATAGAATTAATCAACTTGTTTACATCGTTTCTCGATTCATTGATCTCAAAATATTTTCCATCTGTTTTGCTGGCAAGATTTTTTAGTGATGCGGGATTTAGTTTTGAAACCACAGTGTTTCCCTGCCTGTCAATCTTATATCCTTTAGTGGTTCCAATCTGACTTCCTTCTTCGGTACCAACGCCAAGCGTAAATAACTTGATATCCTGATCTTCAACTTCTTTCGCAATGTTATCCGTCTCCTCACCAAAGTCTTCGCCATCGCTTATTAAAACAATCACTTTCGATTTTTGCTGATCGCTCGGTCCTTCTTTATCATCCAATTTTGATAAGGCCATTTTTAAGGGTGGAGAAAAATCAGTTCCACTTGCCGGAACTAAATTAGTATTCATTGTTTCGATGAATAAGTTCAAGGCGTTTTGATCATAGGTAAGCGGACATTGCATAAAAGCCTCTGAGGAAAATATGATAACACCAATTCTATCGGAATTAAATGCCGCCACAATTTTCTTCATCTCAAATTTTACTTTTTCCAACCGCGTAGGTTGCACATCGAAGGCATCCATTGATTTCGATAAATCGACACAGATCATAATGTCTTTTCCTACTGATTTGATTTCGCGTTTCGAATCACCAAAGGTTGGACCTAAGATGGAAATAATTAGCAGGCAAAAAACTGCGGATCGTAAAATCAATTTTATAAATACGGTAGAATAGGGGGTGTTAAGCGATCGACTGATTCTAATGATTCTTGCCAAATAAAATCCGTATGCAAGCAAGAACAATCCAACTAGAGCCAATTCAAACCACCCAAATTCCCGAAACAGCGTCATAACACACTAATATAGTACGTGCAAATTTAAGAAAACGATTTTGTATCGATGCGAACTTGCGTTACGGTTGTTTTTTCAGCCACAGACCAGCCGGAGGCGGCAGACAAACGAGGCAGCAGGCTGAAATTGAAAAGACTTTTATCCGTCAATTAATAATTAACTTTAAACAACAAGGGTTAAAAGATTAAATAAACTGGTTAATCTTTTGAAATGGGATTGATCATAATGTGTGCACGGTGTGTACCCGGATCCATAATCCAAGGCATGCCCGGAGCTTCAGGTTTAATTGGAAGCCCTGTGCTGGCAGCAGTTGCCCAGGGAATATAAACCACATAGCGAAAATTTCCTTTTCTTACTTCGCCTGTGGCTGCGTCAAAGTCTTCGGCTTTCGCTGAATATATCTGCAAGTTTGATGCTTGTTTAGGCATATTTAATTTTCCTGACTTAGCTTCCTCTTCTCTGATAGCAAAAATTTCCTGAAATGTTTTTCCTTCTGTTTTCAATTCGCGGCCACGCGCCATAAAGGGTTCAAGGTCTTTGTGATAACACGAAACACTCAATCCATTTTGCTTTGGGTCATCGGCAAGGCATATTAATTCATTGGTTCCTTTTCGCAGTATTACAAATTCACCTTTGGCATCATACCCATAAACCTGCGCACCTGCGCGCTGATCTTCTGTTGCAGACAACAAAGCCGTTTTTATTTGTACTTCTGAAGAAGGGATTTGTGCAGATGCTAAGCTAAAGCCTAAAACAAATACGAATAGAAGGAGGAGATTTTTCATAACTTTTTAATTAAATATTACCAGTACTAAATTTTTTATTGATGGATTTTTCGGTTTTAATAAATAGAATTAAAGTGAGACTGAGCAGTAAAATCAAACTGATTGCAACACCAAGTTCATTTGATATTGGCAAAAATGCACCTGCAAAAGCTACCAAAGTTATAACTATTCCGATCGTAATCATTTGCTTAGCAGAATAAACCTGAGCAAAGGCCCAACACTCTTGTGACTGCATAGATTTTTTTGTGCGATACCCATAGAGATTATTTATTTCCTTTGGCGGAAATTTTAACATAATGAGTCCCATTACTGTAATACTTAACCCTGTTGGTGCGGAGATAGCAAATAGTGTGGAATGAAAGTTCATGCAAAAGTCTATTGATCAGTGATTAAAGATAAGCATGTATTTAGTCCTATCAAATATTACTGTCTTCGGAAAAGAGCTGAATTTTAGGTTGGCGCAACAGAAACCTCATTTACTAAGGGTTGCCCTTTGCTAAATGCTTCTAAACTTAATAAAGTAGTTTTTGCAATTTGGGTAAGTGCTTCGTGTGTAAAGAAACCCTGATGGGCTGTAATCAACACATTTGGGAAACTCATCAAACGGCTGATAGTATCATCTTCTATAATTTCTTCAGATAGATCGCGGAAGAATAATTTTTCCTCTTGCTCATAAACATCTATGCCAACTGCACTGATGTGTCCAGATTTCAGCCCTTTAATTACGGTCTTTGTGTTGATCAACGCCCCGCGACTTGTATTAATCAGCATGACTCCGTCTTTCATTAAACCAATTGTGTTGTCATTAATAAGATAACGGGTATGTTCATTCAATGGGCAGTGAAGAGAGATAATGTCAGAGTGGGCTAGAAGTTCTTGAATTGGAAGATAGGTTACTCCGGCTTTCAACAACTTTTCGTTCTGGTGAATGTCGGTCGCGAGAACTTTACAACCAAACCCAAGCATGATTTTGGCGAAAACCTCCCCAATGTTTCCCGTTCCGATTACACCAACAGTTTTCCCGTTTAGATCAAAGCCCAATAATCCGTTGAGGGAAAAATTTTGTTCCCGTACGCGATTATATGCCTTATGAGTTTTTCTATTCAAGGCCATGATCAAGGCGACTGCATGCTCAGCAACCGCATGTGGGGAGTAGGCCGGTACGCGCACCACTTTAACTTTATAAGCAGCAGCTGCTTTTAAATCGATGTTATTGAAACCGGCACACCGCAGTGCAATAATCTTTACCCCCTGTGATGCAAGTTGCTTAATTACCGGTTCGTTTACTTGGTCATTTACAAAAACACAGATTGCTTCCGTTTGTGTTGCCAAGCTAACGGTTTGCTCGTTAAGTTGAACTTTTAGAAATACTAGATTGAATCCTAGGCTTTTATTGTGACTTTGGAAAAATGTTTTATCGTAAGCTTGTGTACTAAAGAATGTGAGGGTCATAACAGGAATTTAATGCTAAGATCGTTGAATTAAATTCCTATTCAAAAAGGTGTTTCTGGAAAGGAACCAGGTGTGTTCATCGAATTTTAGTTGATACTTCCTTTTCTTTTGTGGTGATTTACAGAATGAAAAAACTATACCTACTTGTTTTAGTGTTGATTCCTTTTTTTGGATATGCTCAAGAGATCACCGTTAAGGGAAATGTAGTGGACGTTGTGCGGGGCAAACTGTTAAAATCTAAAATTGTTTATAGAAGTTACCCAACAGGCAGCATTACAGGTTCGTTTAACGATAGCACTTTTGTGTTTGGAATTTTCGGCTCATCAAAATATCAGGTAACTGCCGAAGCAGATGGCTATATGCCACGCACTATCATTGTCGATCCTAAGGAAGCAGTAAACAATGTGATCTCGCGAGATATTCCTTTAACCTCACTCGGGCAGGCAGTAGTTTTAAATCATTTAATTTTTACCATTGGTCGGGCAGTAATAAATCCAAAATCGTTTGATGAATTGGATGAAGTAGTTGCCATGATGAAAGAGAACACGAAAGTGGTAATTCAATTAGAAGGGCATACCGATAATCAAGGTAATGCCGAAGCCAACGTAAAACTTTCGCAGTCGCGGGTTGATGCTGTTAAAAAATACATAGCGTCTAAAGGCATTAACAAAAATCGAATTAAGACAAAAGCATTTGGAGGAAGTCAGCCTATAGCGACTGAAAATACAGAAGAAGCCCGCGCACTAAATAGGAGAGTTGAGATGCGGGTATTGAAGGATTAAATTAGATGCTTGATACCGAACACTTTTTGGCTTATGTCAATATTATTGCTTGCTTAAAGAGTACTCATTGC
>JBBSBG010000133.1:0-7959 GCA_038251495.1 Cytophagales bacterium | reverse complement strand
TCGCGAGGGTCACCTCCTCATCTGCCGTGATCAAATCAACTTTACCAATCTCTTGAAGATACTTATCGAGAGACTGACTCTCCCGATTTGTAATCTGCTTGCTGATCTTTAACTGTCTCATCGAACTTCGTTGCGTTTAAATCAAACACGAAAAAGCGAAAAATTAGTTCCAAAAACCACTATTAGCAAAAAATCTTATGCGCTAGGGGCTTCCTCTTTCCGTGGAGGTTTAGGTAGCAATACTTTGCGTGATAGTCTGAATTTGCCAGTTTTCTTATCTACTTCAACCAGTTTTACCTTCACTTGCTCGCCTACTTCCATTACGCCATCCATAGTTTCAAGGCGTTCCCACTTAATTTCTGAAATATGAAGCAAGCCGTCTTTACCTGGCATAAACTCAACAAAAGCACCGAAAGGCATGATTGACTTAACAACGCCATCATAAACCTGATCTACCTCAGGAACTGCCACGATGTTTTTAACACGCCTCACGGCCGCATCCATCACCTCTTGATTGTTGGCGAAGATGTTTACAATTCCTTTGTTTCCAACCTCTTCAATAACGATTGTAGCACCGGTAGTCTTCTGTATTTCTTGTACCACTTTTCCACCGGGGCCGATTACCGCGCCAATCAAATCTTTTTCAATAACAATCGTAACTGCTCGCGGAGCATGTGGCTTCAATTCTGCATTCGGTGTTGTGATAGTCTTCTTCATTTCATTTAAGATATGAAGGCGGCCTTCTTTGGCTTGATCCAATGCTTCTTTTAAAACATCGTACGTCAATCCATCAACTTTTAAATCCATCTGGCAAGCAGTGATACCTTTTTCAGTACCCGTTACCTTGAAGTCCATATCGCCCAAATGATCTTCATCGCCCAGGATGTCTGAAAGGATTGCATACTTTTTAGTTTTGCTATCTGAAATCATTCCCATAGCAATACCTGATACCGGAGCTGAAATTTTAATGCCCGCATCCATCAGTGCCAATGAACCTGCACAAACTGTAGCCATAGATGATGATCCGTTTGATTCCAAAATATCGGAAACAAGGCGAATCGTATAAGGTCCTTCCTGAAGATTTGGAAGAACTCCCTTCAATGCGCGCATAGCAAGGTTTCCATGACCAACTTCTCTGCGGCCTGGGCCACGGTTAGGCTTCACCTCACCGGTTGAAAATCCTGGGAAATTATAATGAAGGATAAATTTGCTGCTACCCTCAAACATGGCACCATCAATCATCTGCTCATCAAGCTTTGTGCCTAAGGTTACCGTGCTTAACGATTGAGTTTCACCGCGTGTAAACAAGGCTGAACCGTGTGCTGAAGGAAGGTAATCAACCTCAGACCAGATTGGGCGGATCTCATTTGTTTTGCGACCGTCCAAACGAACTTTCTCATTCAATACCAGATTACGGCATGCTGCTTTTTGAATGTCTTTATAGTATTTCTTTACTAAGTCTTTATTAACAGTTGTATCTTCAGGAAGTGACGCTATATAATCATCATAGATTTTTCCGAAGAGTTCTGAGCGGCTATGCTTGTTAGCTAATTGCTGACGGGCAACATCATAGACTTTATCATATAGAACTTTAAAAAGTTCTTCCTTAAAAGCCTCATCTTTTACTTCATGCTCATACGTTCTCTTTTCAGTTTTACCTGCAGCTTGCATCAATTCAATTTGCACCTGGCACTGAGTCTTGATTACGTCATGCGCAAGTTTCAATGCAGTAAGCATATCTTCTTCGTTGATCTCCTTGCATTCACCTTCCACCATCAAAATGTTTTCGATTGATGCAGCTACAATAAAGTCAAGATCAGCCTTCTCTTTTTGCTCGAGGGTTGGGCTAATAATGAACTGACCATCAAGCCTAATAACCCGTACCTCTGAAATTGGTCCTTGAAAAGGAATATCAGAAACGGCTAATGCTGCAGAAGCGGCAAAAGCAGCCAATGAATCAGGCAGTGCAGCAGGGTCGCCAGAAATTAATTGAATGTTAACCTGTGTTTCAGCATGATAATCATCTGGGAACAGAGGGCGAATAGCACGATCTACTAAACGGCTAATTAATATTTCGTAATCTGAAAGGCGGCCTTCACGTTTTAAAAAGCCTCCCGGAATTTTTCCTGTGGAAGCAAATTTCTCTTGATAATCTACTGATAAAGGTAAAAAGTCAATTCCTTCTTTTGCGTTAACGCTTGCTACCACGGTAGCTAGTAACATTGTATTGCCCATTCGCAATACAACTGCACCATCGGCCTGGCGAGCAAGTTTTCCTGTCTCGAGTGTGATTTGACGGCCATCAGGCAGCGTACATGTTTTTGAAATAATAGTTGGTTTCATTCGGTAGGAGTTTTGGAATGACCTACAATTCACAGCCATTCCTTGGTTTAATTATAAATGCGAAAAGGGAACCGATGGTCCCCTATTTCTAGTTATCTAAATCTTATTAGCGTATAGCAAGGTCTGCTTTGATTGCCCTGAATCTTTCGATATTGGTATTTTCAAGGTAGCCTAGCAACTTCTTGCGCTTACCAACCAATCTCAAAAGACCAGTTTGAGTAGAGAAATCCTTTTTCTGACCTTGCAAATGTTGCGTCAAATGATTGATTCTATGCGTAAACAACGCAATTTGAGACTCAGGTGAGCCTGTGTCGGTCTTCTTCTTTGCAAAACCATGTTTGCTGAACAATTCTTGTTTCTTTTCTGAATTGAGGTACATCTGTTCTAATTTTTAGCTTTTCTTAAATTTTCAACGCGCAAAAGTATGCGAATGCGATCATAATACCAAAACTAACTGGCGGTTTTGGGCTGTTTTCTAAACTTTCGTGAGATCTTATCCCAAATAACTGAATAGAAATCAGAATCAAATAACCGTGCATCGGCTCGCGCCTGCCTTAAAAAGAGCAAACCAATTGAAACCAAAACGATGTTAGCCAACCACATTCCGGCAGCGACCGACATGGTACCTTGTTTGGCCCATTTTTCGCCAATTAGGGAAAGCACATAGAATACTATAAAGAAGACAATTGACATCAGCACGGGAACGCCTAGCCCACCCTTCTTAATAATAGCACCTAATGGCGCCCCAATTAAAAACATGGCAATGCAGGCAACGGATTGAGCCAAAATTTTATGCCATTGAATCTCGAAGATGCGATGCTCTGCTTCAAACGTTTTGATGTTGACATTATGCGACAGAAGCTGAGCCTTTACGTTGCGAGCTTGTGCCAAAGCATTTGATATTTCATTACGCGAATAGGGAGCCTTAAAAATACTATCAGAAACTTCTCTATCGTGTTTTGTAATTTCTATCGAGTCATTAAAAGACCTCACAAATTTATGAGACATATCTGGTTGCCCATCACTTATTCGTTTGGCTTGCGCTATTGAATCTTTTCTTTCTTTCAATTTTTTAATCTCGGTGGGCCATTGCACAGAATCTTGCTTAAAGTGATACGAATATAAATTACCTGCCGATGCATAAATTGAAATCGTTTCATTTTTTATTACCCGGTCTACCGAGTCCATATCCGTTGAAAGCTCCTGCATATTGCGCATGATGCGGTTGCTTTGAAACCACTTTTTGTCTGTACGATTGAGCCCAAAAGATGACAAGTCAAAAACAATTTGCGACTTGGCGAACTTTGTTTTACGATAACTATCACTGCCACTATTTGCATTGCCAGCCATATCAGCCTCTCCATCCGTTCCTTCTCTATAGTTATAACCACTGAATAGTTCCAACTTTAGGTACTGATCATTTAATATAGTATACATCAACCCCGAATCGGCCACAATTACCTCTTTGTTACCAGACCGACCCCGATGATCATAAATAATAACTCCTTTCAAAAATCCATCATCTGGCATTTTTTCATTTACCTTAATGCTAATATCGGGTATGGCATTGTAGAAGGCACCTTCACGCAAATCAAGGGCTGGTTTTTTCTGTTTAATATCATAGAGCAAGCTATAGGCTTCCAATGCGGCTTTTGGCACCAGATAGTTGCCAACTAAGAATGCACCTCCGGTTATAAATAAAACGAAAATAAAAATCGGCAACAGGCTTCGCACCATCGAGATACCCAAACTTTTAATAGCAGTTAATTCAAAATGTTCGCCCAAATTGCCGAACGTAATTAACGATGACAGCAATACGGCTAAAGGCAAAGCAACCGGTGTATTGAAAATGGCGAAGTAGAATAGCAGTTGTCCGATTACATCCCACCCTAAGTCTTTGCCAATGATGTCATCGAAATATTTAAGCATGTGGATGTTCAATAAAATGAACACCACCACGAGAAAGGTGAGTACAAAGGGGCCTACAAAAGAGGTAATAATAAGCTTATCTACTTTTTTCATCAACGGAGGCAAAGATAATCTCAAAAACAAGGCCAGTAATTATGTTACGGATGCTTACACTAAAAATTAATGAAAACTTAAAGAGGGTGTACTTCAACCAGAGAGTTGATTCACACCATTCCCGAGAAATCAGGAATTTGGAGAGAGTTATTTAGTAGCGCGGGGGGGAGTTGAACCCCCGACCTTTGGGTTATGAATCCAACGCTCTAACCACCTGAGCTACCGCGCCAGTTGTACAAAATTGAGTTGATTATCACTTTAAAAAGGGTGCAAACATACAAACAGTTTCCTTTAAATCCATGCCTTCCGAAAAAGTCGATATATTCTAATTAGGCAACCTCGCCCTCATTTGCATTGCAATGGTAATATAGTTTGGTGTTAGCTGAAATTTCTTTAACTTAAAATCGATTAGAAAACATAAGCATGGCAACCACAACCAAAAAACTGTATACCAATGATTTTGAAGTGCATGCCTCTATTAAAATGCTTTACCCATACATTGAAACTGCAAGCGGACTTTCAGAATGGTTTGCTGAGAATGTAAACATTAACCCGGAGAAGGTTTATACATTTGAATGGGATCAAGAAGAGCATCGTGCAAAAATGACCGGCCATAGAGTTAATCATTTCGTAAAGTTTGAATACTTACCAGAAACCAAAGAAGATGAAAAAGATCCTTCCTACTTCGAACTTCGACTGGAAGTAAATGAACTTACCCAAACTACTTTTTTGAAGGTAGTAGACTACTCCGACTTTGATGATATGGACGAGCTCAATGATCTTTGGGAAGGCTTGGTTGAAAATCTTCGCGCAGTAGTGGGCGGTTGATTTTATTTTCCGCTTAGTCAACACTTCCTCACAACATCTTTTATTTTTGCTCTGATTTTGTTTCAATCAGACTTTAGTTAATCTCAAATTGTAATCTCATGCTTCCAAAAATCAATCCTGCCGAAACTATTGCATGGCAAAAATTAACTGCACACTTTATGATGATGCAGGCTACCCACATGCGTGAACTCTTTGAAGAAGATCCAACCCGGTTTGAAAAATTTCAACTTAGGTTTAACGATATACTCATTGATTATTCAAAGAATATCATCAATGAAGAAACTATTGAGTTACTCATTGAGTTGGCTGAAGAAGTTGGCTTGAAAGAATCGATAGAGGCCATGTTTAAAGGCGATAAAATTAACCAGACCGAACATAGGTCGGTGTTACATGTAGCGCTGCGCAATCGCGCCAACACTCCCGTGTATGTTGATGGCAAAGATGTAATGCCTGAGATCAACAAAGTACTCGATCAAATGAAGTCCTTCTCAGAACAGCTACTTAGTGGCCAATGGAAAGGCTTTTCAGGTAAACGAATTACAGATCTTGTCAGCATTGGTATTGGCGGATCCGATTTAGGTCCACTTATGGTAACAGAAGCCTTGCGGCCATACCGTAGTACAATCAAACCACACTTTGTCTCTAACGTTGATGCCACCCACATTGTCGAGACTCTCAAAAATCTGGATCCTGAAACAACACTCTTTGTCATAGCTTCAAAGACTTTTACCACCCAGGAGACTATGACGAACGCTGAATCAGCGAAAGCATGGTTTAATGAAAAGACAAACGGCAAAGGCGAAGTGGCCAAACATTTTGTAGCTGTTTCCACAAACACAAAGTCGGTAACTGAGTTCGGCATTGCCCCTGCAAACATGTTTGTGTTTTGGGATTGGGTTGGTGGCCGGTATTCATTATGGTCATCTATTGGGCTTTCTATAGCCTGCACAATTGGATTTGAAAATTTCACGCAACTTCTACAAGGTGCCCATGAAATTGATAATCATTTCAAGGAGCAACCTTTTGAAAAAAATATTCCTGTAATCCTTGCATTGATAGGAATTTGGTACGGCAATTTTTATGATGCTCATTCGGAAGCAATTCTTCCATACGATCAATACCTGCATCGCTTTGCAGCTTACTTTCAACAAGGGAATATGGAGAGCAATGGCAAGTCGGTTGATCGCAATGGCGAAGCTGTGCTTTATCAAACCGGTCCAATTATCTGGGGTGAACCAGGCACAAATGGGCAACATGCTTTTTATCAGTTAATCCATCAGGGAACAAAATTGATTCCTTGCGATTTTATTGCGCCCGCAGTTTCCCAAAATCCTTTGAGCGATCATCATGCGAAATTGATGTCCAACTATTTTGCTCAGACCGAAGCACTGATGCTTGGCAAAACAGAGGCAACCGTAGAAGCTGAACTTAAGAAAGCAGGAATGAATTCGGAAGAAATAAAATTCCATCTTCCTTATAGAGTATTTTCAGGTAACCGACCTTCTAACTCTATGCTGTTCAAGAAACTCGATCCGCATACACTGGGATCATTGATCGCTATGTATGAGCATAAAATTTTTGTTCAAGGGGTTATTTGGAACGTGTTTAGTTTTGATCAATGGGGTGTTGAATTAGGAAAAGTACTTGCTAAAAAAATCTTACCTGAGCTTACTTCAAATGACCTTATTAGTTCGCACGATAGCTCAACTAACGGGTTGATTAATCATTTCAAACGATTGAAATCCGAATAAACTCATAATCCTTGCAAAACCCTTTCCATCCCCTATTTTTGACTTCTTTTTAAAAGGAATGGATTCTAATATTTCTAAGATTGGCGTTTTCACTTCGGGTGGCGATGCTCCTGGCATGAATGCAGCATTGCGGGCTGTGGTTCGTGCTTCTATCTTCTACAAGAAGGAAGTGTCTGGCATTATGCAAGGCTATGAAGGCATGATTAGTGGTGACATTGTAAAGCTTGGTGCCCGCTCGGTTGGTAATATTATTCAACGTGGTGGCACCATTCTTAAGACTGCCCGAAGTAAAGAATTCCGCACCCCAGAAGGACGCGCAAAGGCTTATGAAAATTTAAAGAAGCATGGTATTAACGCCCTGGTAGCAATAGGTGGAGATGGAACCCTAACAGGGTTGCACAAACTCTATGAAGAGTATGGCATTCCTTCTATCTGTATGCCGGGCACAATTGACAATGATTTAATGGGAACTGATTTTACAATTGGTTTTGATACGGCAACAAACACCGCTGTTGAAGCGATCGACAAAATCAGGGATACTGCCATTTCGCACAACCGATTATTTTTTATTGAAGTGATGGGGCGCAACTCCGGATACATTGCTATTAATTGTGGTATTGCTGGTGGTGCTGTGGCAACCATCATTCCCGAGGAAACAATGACACTCGATGATCTCTTCGCCAAGTTGGATGAGGGTGGTAAAACGAATAAGAAATCAAGTCTTGTAGTAGTTGCTGAAGGTAGCAAGTTGGGCGGTGCAATGGAGTTGGCTAAAAAATTCTCGGAACGCAATAATTACTTTGATATTAAAGTAACCATACTAGGGCACCTACAACGTGGTGGCAGTCCTACCTATTTTGATCGCGTACTTGCGAGCAAGATGGGGGTTGCAGCTGTGGAAGGTTTATTGAAAGGTGAAAAGGATTGCATGGTTGGCATTCTCAACAATCAAGTTGTGTATAACAATTTTAGTGCGATCATCGGCAAGCATCACGAGATTGATAGCGAATCGCTT
>JBBSBG010000132.1:0-7968 GCA_038251495.1 Cytophagales bacterium | reverse complement strand
AGCCTATGCGGCTACCAGAAATTATAAAGAAGGAGCTGTAACTCGCTTGAGCCCTTATTTGTCTAGAGGCGTAATTTCGACCAGACAGGTATTTCAGCATATTAAATCATTGGGGTTGCCTTTTTATAAAACCGAAAAGCTAATTCAAGAATTGGCTTGGAGAGATTATTGGCAACAAGTATGGATTTCAAAAGGGGACGAGATCAAGCACGATTTGAAAAGCAAGCAACTAGCGGTTACCAATTATAAAATCCCGAAGGCTATCGTAAATGCGCAAACTGGAATTGAAGCGGTTGACGAGGCAATACAGGAGCTTTATACAACCGGATATATGCATAACCATATGCGGATGTATGTTGCTTCAATAGTTTGTAATATCGCCAATTCACATTGGCTTACCCCTGCTAAATGGATGTATAGTCACTTATTGGATGGCGATTTAGCAAGCAACTTCTTAAGTTGGCAGTGGGTAGCGGGTACCTTCTCAAATAAAAAGTACTACGCTAATCAAAATAATATCAATAAGTATTTTAATACAGGGCAGGTAAATACTTTTTTGGATGTTGAATACGAAGCATTTGAAAGTTTTAAGATTCCAGCACAACTATCGGAAACTGTTTCTTTCAACTTAGAAACGAAACTACCTGCTGTTAAGAATCCAATCTTAGAACAGAATAAAACCACACTTATTTACAATTATTACAATATTGATTCCAAGTGGCGCAAGGATGAGGATGTTCAAAGAGTTTTTCTTTTAGAGCCTTCTTTTTATAAGGAAAATCCAGTGAGTCAGCAATGTGTTGATTTCGCTGTTGAATTGACTAAGAATGTTGAAGGAATAAAAATATACGTGGGTGAATTTTCTAAACTAATTGAGATTGTCAATCCTGACTATATCGTTTATAAAGAGCATCCAACCAATAATCACTATCAAGGTAAGGAAGAACCAAGAGAATGGTTGAGCAATGTGAAAGGTTACTTCCCGTCATTTTTTACATTTTGGAAAGAAGTCAAAAATAACTTCGACATTTAGGTAATGAGAAAAACCATTAACCTTATTTTCCCCCATCAGCTTTTTGCTGAAAGTCCGCTTCTTCAAAATGGTGGTGAGGTCTATTTGATTGAAGAATATCTTTTTTTTAAACAATATGCTTTTCATAAGCAGAAAATAGCTTTTCATCGAGCATCCATGAAATGCTACCAGCATTTTTTAGAGGGAAAGGGTATACGTGTTCATTATATATCATCCGATATGAAATTGGCTGACATCAGAACATTCGATGAAGAAATAAGGTTTGAAAATATCACAGAAGTTAATGTTATTGATCCAATTGATAACTGGCTTGCAAAACGAATTAGAACAAGTGCGAAGGATTGTAATCTAACCATTTTCAATAGCCCACTTTTTATAAATACGAAGGCGGATCTTTCGACTTTTTTCAGGTCTGATAAAAAATCATTTTCTCAAACGGTATTTTACAAGCAGGAACGTAAAAGACTAAATATTTTATTGGATGACAACCAACAACCTATGGGCGGAAATTGGACGTTTGATGTTGATAACCGAAAAAAATATCCCAAAGCAAAAACACCCCCGGTAATAAGTTTTCCAAAAGCAGATCATTTTTGGAAGGAAGCAATAGAATATACCGAAACCAACTTTAAGAATAATCCTGGCGAACTAACTGAAAATCCTTATTATCCTATCAGCCATCAGGCGGCTGATGATTGGTTAAAGCAATTTTTAGGGTTTCGTTTTTATGATTTTGGGATTTACGAAGATGCAATCGTGAAACATGAATCATTTTTAAATCACAGCGTACTTTCTCCTTTACTTAATGTTGGGTTAATTCTTCCTAAGTATATAGTTGAGCAAAGTCTTTCGTTTTCTAAAAACGAGAAGATTCCTATAAATTCTACCGAAGGGTTTGTGAGGCAAGTAATTGGCTGGAGAGAATTTGTGCGCGGAATGTATGAATGCAAAGGAAGCTTTTCGCGAACGAAAAACTTCTGGAACTTTAATAAGAAAATACCTACCTGTTTTTATGATGGCACCACAGGAATTGAACCCATTGATGAAACCATCAAGCTTGTACTGAAAACAGGCTACTGCCATCATATCGAGAGATTGATGGTACTGGGCAACTTCATGCTTTTATGCGAGTTTCATCCGGATGAGGTTTATAAATGGTTTATGGAAATGTTTGTTGATGCGTATGATTGGGTAATGGTGCCTAATGTTTATGGTATGAGTCAATTTTCAGACGGTGGTATCTTTGCAACCAAGCCTTATTTGGGAGGCTCGAACTACCTAAGAAAAATGAGTAATTACCCTGCAGGTGATTGGGAAAAAGTATGGGATGGATTGTTTTGGAGCTTTATTGATAAGCATCAAAATTATTTTAAATCTAACCCACGAGTATCAATGCTATACCATTCTATCAAACGAATGCCTGAAGATAAAAGACTTCTTCATATTAAAAATGCAGAGGAGTTTATGAAGCGGATACTGAAATAGTTCTGTTGAAAGGAAAATTAGCGTCCCGAGAAAATAATCCCTATTGAAAATTCTAATCCTGTAAAATCAACTTTAGCATCTTTGTAATCAACCGGAATAGTTTCTAATGTGCTGCTTAATGAACCGCCCGTATAGGTTCCGGTTAACGGAATTTTAGCTGACCCCATCAAGTAATTTGTTTCAATAGAAATTCCGAATTGCCGAGTTACATTAAAAGTTAATTCGGCACCAAAGTGATAACCAAAGCCTGGGTTGTTTTCAAATTTTAAATCGGCATTGGCAACATCCCAGTTTTCAGATTTGCGTATAGCACGATCGAAGTTTCCATAGTTTAGTTTTTGTGCAAAACCATAAAAGAAAAATCCACCGCCTTTAATATCAAATTCAACTTGCTTTCCCTTAAACTGAATAACTAACTCAGCGGGCACAAACAAGGTAAAGTTGGGGCCGAGCAAGGCATCTTTCGTTTCGAACGGCAAGTCAATAATATTAAGCCCCGACATGCGATAGAGGGAAGCTCCGGTTTCCAGCGCCAGGTACTTGTTTATGTTGAAGCCCACACCGCGAATTGAAAACGGACTAATGGGGGTTGAAAAATAGCCATTGCGTGGAATAAAGTATGAGAAGGAGAGTCCTACTTCCTGCGCCTGTGCTTGCACTAAACCAAGCACACTAACCAGACTGATGAGAATAATTTTCTTCATTACTTTTTATTATAGTCGTCAAATAATTTTTGCATGTAGGCTTTGCCGCCTGCATTTTCTTTTGGGTTGCCTTCTTGCTTCAAGTAATTCTGAAGATCGAAGTCGTAAATGTTTTCATTGGTTGGACTTACGTAGCCATAGCCGTTGTTAAAGATGTAAAGCGCAAACGAATTCTTATTTTCTGAAAGTATGTTGCGGCTAAAAAGAAACCCGGACTGATCAAAGGATAGCTGATTCAACAATGTGCTGGATAAGTCCGTTTGCCCACCAAAGTTTTCGATTGTTGTGTCGGTTTTAATAGCACCCCCTAACCACAGCATGGGTATTTTAAATCGCTCTTTCTCTTTTAATTCATCAGGGTTTGGAAACCGATGTCCGTGATCGGCTGTAATGATAATGAGTGTGTTTTTCCACCAGGTTTGTTGTTTCGCTTTGCGAATAAACTCACCCAAACTTTTATCTGTATAATAACAGGCGTTGAGAAACATCGAGCTTTCATCAGCACCTTTTATAACTGTTTCCATGGGTACTTCAAAGGGCTCATGACTACTAAGGCTTAGCATTACTTTAAAAAATGGGCTGTTAGCGGTATCAATTTCCTGCAACAATTGGTTAAAAACATAGTGATCGGCAATACCCCACTTCGAATTATTAAGATTACTATCAAACTCATCTTCATCTGTGATGTGACTGAAGCCGCCTTGTGTTAAATACGATTCCATATTGGCAAATCCGACATCGCCACCATAAACGAATGATGTGTGGTAGCCATTTTTGCTAAGCACTTTTGGTAAGTAGGGCAGGTACTGTGTTTTGTTTGGATACTTAACGATTGAACTGCGTGGTTGTGCCGGGTAGCTGCTTAATAGCGAAACAAGACCTTTATCGGTTCGGTCGCCACTGGCATAAAAGTTTTTGAACAGAATACCTTCTTTGGTGAGGGCATTTAACTCAGGTGTAATGCCCGGCATGCCGCCAAGGGGCTCAACTATTTTTGACGTAAAGCTTTCTAAGATGATGAGTATGATGTTTGGTTTTTTTTCTGAAAGTAAGCGGAGCGTTTTACCATGGGTTACCATCAGTGAATCAAATTGCTGATTCAAATCAGCAGGCGTGTAAAAATTATTTGAATACCGATGGCTATCATCACCGGCCACACTTTTAAAAAAATTCCAGACTGGATTAATGCCCACATGGTTAGGGAACGCCTTGGTCTTATGGAAATAAACAAAGCCGGTATTTAAAGGAGCGACACTAACACTGCTGCGAATAGGAATAATTAATGCACCTGTGATAATAAGCCAAACCAATCCCCATAGGAGCGGTAGTTTAGAAAGTGTGAGTAACTGTGGCGCTAATTTTTTCCAATAGATAAATAGAAACGATGCAAATAATCCGATGAAAATCAGAACTAGGAAAATCAACACGGTAGCATTTACACTGCTCATGGCTTCAGTCTCCAGATACATTAAAGGCGTTGAGTTTATTCTAAACCCCCAATGCGTGTATAGTTCAAGATCTGCAATAACTAATAGTGTAGAAATGAAAAGTAGAATGGTTGTTACGATTCCCTGAAGAAGATAAACAACCCGTTTTGGTAAAACGGATGATGTCATGAAGATTAGTCCTGGAAGCAGCAACCAATAGCCTGCCATGGCCGCATCCATTCGCAAACCAAGAAACAAAGGGGTAAAGATTTCTTTCCAGGTTAGTTGACTCGATTGATCGTGAAGATAAATGAGGAAAATAATTCGGCTGAGCGTAAAAAACACGAGCCAAAAAGAGGCGAGCAAACCAAAAAACTTTAATCGTTCCTTCATTCCGGTTGCGAAGATACAAAACCATTGAATTATGGCATCTCAAAAAACTTGGTGTATGCAATTCAAATTGTCGTGGTTATTGACCTCACCCCTCAAAGCATTTGCTGAGTGGCAGGAAAAGCGTGCTAGTTGCATACAGTTTGTAGGGGTGAGGTAGCTAGGAGAATGCGACAAGTTGGAATGATTAAGGTAAGTACTTGAAGCAAGTGCATTTATAGATGCCTTTTATTGTGCCGCTGGTACAATTGATTGCCTGCAATCACAAATTGATTCTTACTTTTAGCGTATTAATTCTATCTCTATGCAGAATAAAATCTTCACATCTATCACCAAGCTAATATTACCCATTCTATTTATAGGCTTGATTAGTTGTTCTGAAAAGACTCCCGCTGATCTGATTATTAAAGGCGGAACCATCTATACAGCAGAAGAGGGTAGCCCCACCGTGGAGGCTGTTGCAGTAACCGGTGATAAAATTGTTTATGCTGGCGACTTGAGCGGCCTAACAAAATTTGAAAACGAGAAAACTCAGGTAATCGATTTGAAAGGCAAAACAATGACCCCGGGTTTTATAGAAGGTCATGGGCACTTTATGGGTTTGGGATACAGCGAACTCAATCTTGATCTTTCAACAACAACCAGTTATGAAGAGATGGTTGAAAAAGTAAAAGCAGCCATCGCAAAATCACAACCCGGTCAATGGATTGTTGGCCGCGGCTGGCATCAGGATAAGTGGACAACCAAACCTGAAAAAATGATTAAAGGTTTTCAAACGCATCAATTACTTAGTGCAGCATCCCCAAACAACCCGGTCTTTTTGAGTCATGCAAGTGGCCATGCAGCGTTTGCCAATGCAAAAGCGATGCAGCTTGCAGGTGTTAATCAATTGTCGGTAGAGAAAATAGGAAAGGATTTAGGGGAAGGCGGAGAAATTATCTTAGATGAATTAGGCAACCCTACTGGAATTTTTAATGAACGCGCTCAAGGGCTTATCGGTAAATATATCCCCAAGGAATCAGAAGAGACCCAACGGCAGGCGCTTGAGTTGGCAATAGATGCGAGTTTACGCAATGGCATTACAAGTTTTCATGATGCGGGTGCAGATCGCGAGGGCATTGAACTTTTTGAAAAATTTAAGAGCGAAGGCAAATTGAATACCCGATTATACGTAATGGTTACTGGCCGCGATAGACAGTTAGTTCACGAGTGGTTTAAGAAGGGACCTGTAATTGATTCAGCAAGTTTACTCACCATTCGCTCAATTAAATTAAACTGCGATGGAGCCTTGGGTTCGCGCGGTGCCTGGTTGTTAGAGCCCTATACAGATCGCCCTGATTTTAGCGGGATGCCTACGTTGCCGATGGATACTGTTTTAAAAACTTCACGTGAAGGATTGAAGTATGGCTTTCAGGTTTGTTCACATGCTATTGGCGATCGTGCAAACAGAGAAATTCTTGATCGCTATGAAATCGCGTTTAATGAAAATGCAGAGAAAGCAAAAGACAGTCGGTTTAGAATTGAACATGCGCAACATCTCAGTCCTGCTGATATTCCGCGCTTTGGTAAACTTGGGGTGATAGCGGCTGTGCAAGCCATTCATTTATCATCCGACAGACCCTGGGCAATAGAGCGCTTAGGTGAGAAGCGAATTGTTGAAGGCGCGTATATGTGGCAATCATTGTTGAAGTCAGGAGCAGTGGTTGTTAATGGTACCGATGTTCCGGTTGAACCGATTAATCCGATTGCTTCATTCTTTGCATCGGTTACAAGACAAACATTGAAAGGTGAACCGGAGGGTGGCTATGAGCCTGCTGAGAAAATGACACGTGCGCAGGCATTGCGTTCGTATACGTTGGATGCTGCCTTTGGAGCGTTTGAAGAAAAGATCAAGGGTTCAATAACTGCTGGCAAGTTGGCTGACTTTACAGTTTTTTCTAAAGATATTATGACTGTTCCTGATTCTGAAATACTTTCTACAGAAGTAGCCATGACCATTTTTGGTGGTAAGGTGTTATATGAGAAGAAATAAAAAAGGCCTGCTATTTAGCAGGCCTTAACAATATCAAATCTTAGTTTCTATTTTCGGAATTTATGGGCGCGATCCATTAACATTTTGCGGTCGGCTGTAATAGTTGGATCAGCATATATTCTAGATGAAAGCTCACCAACAACAGCTTTTTTGTATCCAAGCTTCTCGGCTATTTGTTCACAGAAATGAATTTCACTTTTAAACACCTGCCCATCACTTTTCATTAATTGAATCAGGTGATAAAGATTTTCAAATTGCTGATCTTCGGTTAGAACGCTCAGGTCACCAATTGGCTTGGGAGTTTTCATCATCGTCTCAACTTCATCTTTTGTAAGGCCATTCGCCTTGCCGATCATGTGAATTATTTTGGCTTCTTTTTCGCCTACATTGCGATCGCTGGCTGCCAGGTTGATTAACACATTTAGTTGTTCTTTAATCATAACGGTATAAGTTTATTGCGAAATTAGCTAGACTATCTTCGAAATTTATAGTAAAAATTCAATATTTCTTACTCCATGATAAAAAAAGTCAGGATTATCCAAATGAAGCAACCTATTTTTATGGCGGCTGTCATTGATTTAAATTAGGATGCATATGAAAAAGTTTTGGAGTGTTATAACTCTTTGTTTGGTTCTCATTGCCGCCTGGGGTCAGGAAAGTGAAGTTAGGTCGGTTGGTTCTTTTACCGGCATAAAGGCAGCAGAGGCAATAGATGTTTACCTAAAGAAAGGCGATAAAGAGAGTGTAAAAGTAGAGGCATCGGGTACTGATCTCTCGAATGTGCTTACCGAGGTAAGCGGTAGTTATCTTAAAATTCACATGCGCGATGGAAGGTATCGCAACAGGAATGTGAAGGTATATGTTACCTATGTTTCAGTGAACAAGATTCATGTAAGT
>JBBSBG010000131.1:0-8017 GCA_038251495.1 Cytophagales bacterium | reverse complement strand
TGAAAAAAATATTTACATACCTAAAGCTAAGAGATATTCAACTGGTGATTTGGATGATATTAAATATTAAACACACTATTCCCTTCATAGCTCGTGCTTAGGCTCAACAATGCCTGAGTTTCGGAAAGCCCTGTGACTTACCACTGGATATTCGTGCATGCAAAAAAATTTCCAAACGCCCATGATGGCTGCTTATGTGTTCTATGTTCCTATTTGTTAAAAACAAATAGGTGCGTTAGTTCCTAAAATTATTCGTGAGCCTGTCTGCCGACAGGTAGATTCATAGCTGCTTTAACATTTCGCGGGCATTTTCGAGTGCCAAAGCAGAAGGTTTAGCGCCTCCAATCATTTGAGCAATTTCTGAAACACGGTCAATATCGGCCAATTTTTTCATGGATGTGATTGTTCGCTTGGCAGAATTATCCTTATAAACAAAAAAATGTGCATCGGCTTTAGCCGCAATTTGGGGGAGGTGACTGATACTAATTATTTGATGTCGCTTAGCCATTTCTTTCATCCGATCTCCTAACCGAATGGCAATTTCTCCGGATACCCCACTGTCAATTTCATCGAGGATGAGTGTGGGCAGGGCTGCCTTCTCAGCCATAATATATTTAACACTAAACATCACTCTTGAAAACTCACCACCCGATGCAACTTGCGCCAGTGGCTGTGGTACAATTCCTTTATTTGCACTGAATAGAATTTCTATTGAGTCACTTCCTCTCGGAGTTGGCGCAATGGATGTATGCTCCACAGTAAGTGCAGCATCGGGTATTCCTAATTCTTTAAGTAATGAGATCAATTGCTTAGCTAACGGAGCAAAAGTTTTTTGCCGCGATTTGCTGAGGTTGTTGGCAGTAACCGTTAAATCTTTTTCAGCTTTTACTAACCCAGTATTAGCTTCTATAAGCAAGTCATCTAAATTATTTGTTTTGTCAGCTTTAAGCTGAAGTGAATTCTGCAATTCAATTAATTGACTAACATTTTGTAATCGGTGCTTTTGTTGTAGTTGATAAATTAATCCCAACCGTTCTTTTACTTCTACGGCTCGCTGTGGATCATATTCTATTTTTTCTTCAGAGTTTTCAACCTCTGCTAAAATATCGATAAGTTCAATACGCGTGCTTTCAAGCCGTTTTAAAAGATTTTCATATTCTGTTGAATAAGAGGCAATTGATTGTAATTGGGTTTTTACGGCCAGCAGCGTGGAGTTTACTGCGGAATCTGATTTATCTAATTGCTCTATTATTAAATTAAACTGAGTCTTTATTTCTTCCGCGTGCTCCTGAATTTTCAATTCTGATTCAAGCTGCTCTGTTTCTCCTTCTTTTAAATCAGCATGTACCAATTCATTCAATTGAAAAGAAACAAAGTCAGATTCTTTTTTTAATGCGATTGACTCCTCCTTTAATGCATTGAATTTTTTCTCAGCTTCTGTAAACTTTTTCCAGGCTTGAGTATATGTACTTTTCAGTTCGCTGTTTGAAGCGTAGGAATCTATTAGGTTGAGTTGGAAAGATTTATTTCCAAGTTCAAGAGTCTCGTGTTGCGAATGGATGTCCATTAGCTGCGATCCAATCTTGCGCATCACATCCAAAGTAACAGGCGTATCATTAATAAAAGCCCTGCTTTTTCCGGCAGGGCTAATCTCTCTGCGGATAACGGTCTGTGATTCGTAGTCTAAATTCTCTGATTCAAAGAAATCTTTAAGATCATAGGCCGCAATATCGAAAACGCCTTCGGTCACACATTTCTCGTTTTCGTCCCAAAGAGTTTTGCTGTCTGCACGATTGCCAAGCAGCAGTCCAATTGCACCCAACATAATGGACTTGCCGGCACCCGTTTCACCAGTAATCACGTTAAGCTGCGCTGAAGGTTCAAACTGCAGGTGTTTAATGAGCGCGTAATTTTTTATGGTAAGATGAGTGAGCATCTAAAAAAAGTTGACAATTGACAATAAGAAAAATGACAACATTAAAAATAGAATAAGGCCAGCAATTTATTTAAAATAAGTTTTCGCTTTCTACCCAAAGGTTTATTTGCTGAAAATAACGGTTAACGCGACATTAGTTGGAAATGATTTTTTGATAAATATTCCGTTTCGGGTCAATAGACGTTAGAATGTCATAAGCTTCGCGCCTTACAGGCAGTGCGCCTTCTGAAAAGATGTTGACGATCTCTACCGCCTTGGCATCGAAAAATGTAGTTACAAAAATCGAATTGGGATAAATTGTCCAAACCTTCTTCACGTTTTTTAAAACTTCTAATACCATGGTTCTACTTTGGTCGGGTGTTTTATCAAATATATCAAGTGCTTGTATATGGTAGCGGTAGGTATTTTTCCGCAATTCCACCATTTGAGGATTATTAAGATTTTCGACTAAAGCATATCGGCTACGATTACTTCCTAATGCATCCCATCCAACCCGATTTGATGATTGCGCATTGTTTACAACTGTAAGCGCTTTTTGAACAAATGGATTGCCACCCAGTTCACTGTATGAATCATAATCCATAGCCAGCACTACGTATGCGTAAAACGCCAACATGGAAGTTAGGTTTGTCATATACGTGTTGTCATTATATTCCAGTGGTAATGATTCAATGTATTCAAACTCCCATTCACGATCGGCAAAATTGAATAGAACAGTTTCATAATTTCCGTTAAATACAGGTCGTGCCGCTGTAACTTGCATGTTGGCCGTAAAATTTCCGATTGACGGCATTTTAGAGATATTGAGAAAGAGCGTACCGTTTATTTTTTCATAATTCTTGTAAGAATCAGTTGTCCATTTTCGGGTATTTAAAAAATTGGCAAGGGCGCGCTCCATATCGTTAAAGATCCCACGATCGGAAGTCTGAATTTGGTCAGCGTTGATAGTGACTTTAAAGTTTAGCTCTTGGGCAAAACCAAGATTGCTGAAACAAGTGATGCCAATAAAAAGTAAGAGTTTACGCATGCGTGTGTTCGATTATCGTTGTAACGATATCTCGGGCAACTTCTTTTTTAGATTTCAAATTAAATTCTTTCGATTCCTTAGCAGAATCGATAATTGTAATTTTATTGGTGTCGTGGCCAAAACCAGCGCCCTTATCGTTTAGTGAATTCAATACAATGAGATCGAAGTTCTTTGAAGTCAGCTTTTTTTCAGCATGTGCCGTTTCGTTTTCTGTTTCAAGCGCGAAGCCAACGATGATTTGGCCATTACGCTTTAGTTTACCCAATTCGGCTGCTATATCTTTTGTTTTTACGAGTTCAAGAATAAGGTTCTCGTCTTTCTTTTTAATTTTTTGGTCAGCCTTCGCGGCTGGTTTATAATCTGCCACGGCAGCCGAAAGCACCGAAATATCTGCGTCAGCAAAATGTTGAACGGAAGCAGCATACATTTCGTCAGCCGAGTTAACAGCAATTACTTTAATGCCATTCAAATCTTTGGATAGGGAAGTGGGACCTGTAATTAATGTAACCTCCGCCCCTTGGTTAGCTAACTCTTCGGCAATGGCAAACCCCATTTTTCCGGTTGAGTGATTACTAATGTAACGAACGGGATCAATGGCCTCATGAGTTGGTCCCGCTGTTACCAATGCTTTTTTTCCTTTTAAAGGTCCACTAGAAAAAAAATGCTCAATCGATTTTAATATTTCTTCTGGTTCTGCCATTCGGCCAGTGCCTACTAAACCACTGGCTAATTCACCGTGGGTGGGATCAAGAAGTCGGTTTCCCCATGAAGTTAATTTCTGAATATTATTTTTTGTTGATGGATGCTGCAACATGTCCAGATCCATTGCCGGGGCAAAGAACACGGGACAGCGAGCGGATAGATATACCGCTATTAAAAGATTATCGCAGATTCCAGTTGCCATTTTTGCCAGTGTGTTGGCACTGGCTGGGGCAATCACAACTGCATCGGCCCAAAGACCTAAGTCAACGTGATTATTCCATTCACCCGTTTCATCCTTAGTAAAATTTGTAAGTACAGGATTTTTAGAGAGCGTGGATAGGGTTAGGGGAGTGATAAAGTCGTGAGCCGAAGGAGTCATTACAACCTTCACTTCCGCGCCAGCCTTTACTAATAACCGGGTTAAGAAGGCTGATTTGTAAGCAGCAATGCTGCCGCTTACTCCCAGCAAAATTCTTTTTCCCGCAAGCATTGCTTACTCAGGCTTTACTTCTACCTGAAGGTCACTTTCCGAACGTAACCGATAATTTAGCTTGCCTTCTAAAAATTCTTCAATAGCTGTTGAAGTTGGTTTAGGCATGCGCTCGTAGTAACGAGAGATTTCAATCTGCTCGCGGTTTTCAAAAACTTCTTCCAGGTTATCTACTGTTGTAGCAAACTCAGCAAGCTTGTTATTTAGTTCTTCTTTCAGGTTGACAGCGATTTGACGTGCGCGCTTTGAAATCACAACTACAGACTCATACAGATTTCCTGTAGGTGCTGCAATCTTATCCACATCGCGGGTTACAATTGAAGGTTGGATAGCCATAATTTAGATTTTATTACTTTTTAACTTATTTACTTGTGATAGACTTTCTGAATAATAACGCTGGGCATCTTTCAAAAAATTACTGTTTGGAAAATTGTCCACTAACTCTTTGTAGTAGTCAACTGTATTTTTGAAGCGTTCCAACTGCTTGGAAGGAATACTAACTTTTGCCAATTCATATTCAGCCTGAACTTTTAGATAAGCGGCTTCCTCTAAAAATTTTGAATCCGGAAAATTCTTTTTAAAATCATCGAACGCGATTACAGCAGCTCCAAACATTTTTAATTTTATGTATTGTCGTGCATTTTCAAAGCCTTTCTTTTCAAGTTTTTGCTGACTCACGGCTATTACTTCAATGGCCTGATTCATGAACTGGCTTCCCGGATAGCGATTTAAAAAATTCTGCATCGCATTCATTGCTTCAATGCTGCTGCTTTGATCTTTGTTGTGATCAGGTGAAGAAGCATATAGTGAATAAGCATACATGAAGTTAGCTTCTTGCGCCATGGCACTGCGGCCATAAGTTTCGTAAAACGTTTTAAACTGATCGGAAGCTAATAGGTAAAGCTTTTCATTATACTGACAATAGGCAAGGTTAAACTCAACCTTTTCGCCTTCAGGCAAACCCCTAACAATTGGTAATACGGATTCGAACAGGATAGATGAGCGATAGTAATCTTTCTTAGCGAAATAATTTAAACCAGCCTCGTATTTCACACGCCAATCTTCACTCTTCTCTATTTTCCTGAATTTGCTACAGGAAGTAGAAATAAGGGTGATTGAAATGAAAACTATGACTAATGAATTGAATCGCATGCGTTGATTTCTAAAGTTCTGTTAAATGCCTAATTATTGAAGGTTGCCCTAAGTTTAAGCCTGCAAATATACGGATACAGGCTAAAATAGCAATTTGGGCTATTAGCTAAATTAACGACTTAAACCAGTAATTATTTTCGGATAATCAATTTACGAGTAAGCACCCCGTTGTTATCCAGATATAGCGTATAAAAATAGATTCCTGAGGTGTATTCTTCTGTTTGAAGTTTTATCCGCGATTCTGAAGACGGCAACTCATATTCATTCATTGGTTTTCCCAATATATTATGAATAACCAATTTGGCCTTTACATTTTCATTATGAATTCTGTAATCAACAAATGCATGATCCTGAACTGGATTTGGATACACATCCTGAATGGTGATGTCCTTTGATTGAAATAAAACTGGTTTATCCGTTTTTTCATGAATTGCTAGCGAAACGGCATATTCTGTGATTTCCTGAGGATTTCCTTTCGGGAAAATTTGAAAGCGGATTGAATTTTGGCTACTGAGCATACTACCTTCTATTGTATAATTCAGTTGGATGGTTTCGCCTGGCTCAATTCGCTTTGAAAATTCATTTATAGTCGATTCTAAACACTTTTCCTCAAGGCAGAAATAGGCTTTTTGAGAAGGACTCAAATCTGAGTGAAGCTTGCGAATAATATAAAATTGAGCCTTATCCGAAGTGTTTTTGATTTTTAAAGGAATTTGTAGTGTTTCGCCAACAGAAGCACGAAAATTTTCCTGCCGGTCAATAAGATCGAAGTTTTGGGTCAGTCCCGAGAGACTGGAAATCAACAAAAGAGCGATGACAACCCAAAATTTCATAACACAACACACTAAATTACATGAAAAGGTATCACTTAATATTGGATTAAATGAAAAAAATAGAAGGATTTCACAATTTTTTAATACTCGGTGTCGTTGTTTCGGATTTTTGTACGACATCTGACCGAGTAGGTCGCTCGGTTGCCCTCCAGATAAAGCCTTTAAGCTTTCGGTCTGCTTCTTTGATTTCGAATGGTGGAATAAACGAAGCATCAGGCATTTTGTAGGCAGTCACATTATTTATTTTGCCGTCTACAAAATTTATGCGCATGTTACTACAGATCATTTTATTCATACCAGTAACAAATGTGATCAGGTATTTTTTGTCTTCTTTTTCAACCTCTTCTTCTTGCAGAGCGTAGTATAGACTTTCGCCATTGCCCTCTACTAATACATGATTGATTTTACTGCCGGCAAAGTTTGCCGTCATGCGCCTTCCTTTTATCTGGTTAAAGTTTTTGAGTGAATCTTCAGAGGCTACAAATGAATTACCAATCATATACAATTTATCAATCGATTTATTTTTAAGCTGCATCCAGATAGAGTCAGCAGTCATCTGGTTACCATCGCTCCATAAAATAGGCTCGGTAAAAAAATGAATGGTTGAGTCAGAAGCAATGTACACCAATGAATCAGAGACTCCTTGCAAATCGGCTTTCCAAATTTTTACATGGTTATAAGCTAAAAGTCTTTTTTTTCGCGGGTCTTTGCTTTCGATAGAAATAAGTGTGTCGGCAGCTATAAACAAGGTGTCAAGGTTGTCGTCAACTTTGGCTATGTAGGCGTTGTTATAAACTTTTGAGATTCCATTCTTCTTGTCGTAGAAACTTTCGTCACCATAAATAATCATGTTTTCCTCTTTGGAAGTCATGACTACGTTAAATTTTGCCCGATATATCTTTATTGCATCATCAATAAAGTATTCATCACCCTTAATCTTGTACTCCGCAGTTTCTATCTCGCCAGTATTCAGGTTCGATACTTTTTGATTGGTGTTATAAAAACCGCTTTTATAAATAGCTTTACCACCATCTTTGTCTATTACTGTGGTGAGATCGCGGAAGTAAATTATCTTAGTTTTAGAATTGTATTGAAGTGTGTCAGATTGAAGAGTATAATCTGGATTTACGCCAACCACATCTTTCTTAAAAGAGGCTAAATTGGTACGGATGTCGTAATAACCTTTTTTGCTAGTAAGCACATTAGTGCTGTCAACCAATTTGCCGCCATTGAAATAGCGCGCTTCATTTTTAGGTCGATCGTAATCCAGAAAGTCGGTGTATAGTGTAGCGATTCCTAATTTAGTGAACACCACATTTTTGCGGAGGTGGGCAATCTTTTCATTGCCATCATAAGTAAGTGCGCGTGAAGTCACATCTACCGAGTCGCCTTCCGTTATATGAACTTTTCCAAAGGCTTCAATTCTGTTTTCTGTCTTAAAAAAATGTGCCGAGTCGCAGTAAATTGTCGTCTTGTTTTGAACAAACACCACATTGCCAATAACCCGATCAAAACGTTGCCCATCTTTAATGCCCCCAATCAGATTATCGGCTTTTTTCAGTTTTACCCGTTTCTGAGCCTGCACGGCTGCGGCTGCAAATACAAAAAGTATTAAGAAAGTAAAACGGCTCATAGCAGTGTCAAAAATAGAGAAAACTTATCTTTGAATCCGTGAAAACGAAATTCCTGAAACATATTGAAGGATTGTGCTTGCCAGAAACTGAAAAGTTTTTGCTTGCTATTAGTGGTGGCCTCGATTCGATGGTCATGCTCCATCTGTTTCAATCGTGCCAACTTTCTTTTGAAGTTGCTCACATGAACTTTCAATTGCGCGGCAACGCTTCTGATGAAGATGAACAATTTGTTAGAAATTGGTG
>JBBSBG010000130.1:0-8020 GCA_038251495.1 Cytophagales bacterium | reverse complement strand
GAAGTGAACGCCCAGAAATGGGAAGTTAGGATCAGGCACCGGATAGATTAAATTCTTAACTAGGTATTCTTTCTCCTTAGTAAGTTTATAATACTCGCCCCGGAAGGGAATTATTTTAACATTCAAGTTAGGTACTGTCATTCGGGCAACTTTGTCGGAATAAAGGCCAGCACAATTTATAACAAGCTTGGTTGTATAACTTGTTTTCTGAGTTACTACTACACATTTGTCTTCCGAACTTTGAATGTCAAGTACTCTCTCACCTAAATTTATTTCTCCACCTTTTGAGCGGATGAGATCACCATACTTTTGCGCCACTAATTTATAATCGACAATGCCTGTTTGCGGAACAAAAATTCCCGCAAGGCCAACAACATGGGGTTCATATTCTAAAAGTTCTTCTTTACCTAACTTCTTAAGGTTTTGTAATCCATTTTGTTGACCGCGGGCGTAAAGATTTTCTAATAATGGTAACTCAGTTTTTTCAGTCGCTACAACAATTTTCCCACAGCGTTCAAATGGTATTTCATTTTGCTGACAGAA
Organism: Cytophagales bacterium; assembly: GCA_038251495.1. Lineage (GTDB taxonomy): Bacteria > Bacteroidota > Bacteroidia > Cytophagales > Cyclobacteriaceae > ELB16-189. The sequence continues at coordinate 7,477 of JBBSBG010000130.1, read as the reverse complement.
ATCAATAAGCAGGTTGTATCCGTGAATGCAATTGGTGGCCTTTAAACTCCCGGGTTTATAATACAAACCCGAGTGTATTACTCCGCTGTTGTTGCCTGTTTGATGTTTAGCTAATTCAGTTTCTTTTTCGAGAAGCAGAATTTTTAAATGCGGATTAGAATTCTTCAGTGTTAATCCTGTGGCCAAGCCAACAATGCCACCGCCAATGATAGTAATATCGTACACGTTATTCTTATTTTATGCTAAGCTAATGCCTGAAGCATTATACATGCAAATTTGGATTTAATCTTTTATAGGGCGTATCCGCACATTCAAAGACTGCTCTACAATCACAAAGTGGTTGGGCGGAATCATTGTCCAGTTCTTGTCATCGGTCAACTTTTCAGAAACAACCAAAACGGCATGATCGTTATCCTCGGGTGCTTCTAAGCGGGTAATTCCATCTTCCACTACATACCTGCTTCCTTCCGAGTGATAGAGTGTTAATGGTTCCTCTTTTGGGTCTGAGCAATATCGGGTGGCAATAATAAATAACCCGTTGGTCACAACCATGTTTAGGTAGGCTGGTTCCTGAATTCCGTATTTAGCCATCATCAGTTTCAAATCCCGAAAGGTATGCTCAAACGCATCCACCACTGCTTCCGGACTTACACGTTGATGTACACTAAACAGGTGATTAAGCAGGTAGGCAAAAATATGTTCGGAGTCCGTTTGTCCTTTTATCCAATTATAGAGTTCATCACTAAGTGGTTCGCGTATATGTCGCTTGATTTTTTCAAACTCTTCAACGCCACCGTTATGAGCCATCAATAGATTTTTATAATTGAAGGGATGACAATTTGATTCAGATACTTCACCTACGCTGGCAGCTCTTACATGAGCAATCATGCACTCTACTTTAATTTTGGGGGCAAGGTTTTTTAAATTCCGATTGCTCCAGGCAGGGTTTACCGAAACGTAGGTAATGGGTTCGTAATTTATTTCAGGTACATACCAACCCACACCAAATCCATCGCCATTCAATGGTTCTTCAATTTCACGGGCATTTATGCTTTGGTTAACAAGGGAGTTCTTCGGCTTATAAAGCAGGTCGTCCATTATTATCGGGGTGCCTTTATAGGCTAGTAGTCTGCACATAGGTAGGATGTTTATGAAAAGGTAATAAAAAAAGCCGTTGAATTTTCAACGGCTGGTACTTTCATTTTTTTTGTGAGTTTATTTTTTCTCTGGCTTCGGTGTTTTTTCAAACTTAAGCGAAACAGAATTTAAACAGTAACGCAATCCGGTTGGTTTTGGTCCATCATCAAAAACATGGCCTAGGTGACCACCACATCGGCTGCACACTACTTCATCGCGCACCATTCCAATACTTTTATCGATGCCTACTGCAACCAATTCTTTACTTATGGGTTGCCAAAAGCTTGGCCATCCGGTACCCGATTCGAATTTAGTTTCAGAGGCAAATAGTTCTTGATTACAAGCTGCACAATAGTAAACCCCGTGTTCATGGTTATCCCAATACTTTCCAGTAAAGGCGCGCTCAGTTCCCTTTTCACGGAGTACATAATATTCTTCGGAAGTCAACTGCGCTTTCCACTCGGCAGTAGTTTTTTTGACAGGTACAATCTTCGATGTTTCAGACTTTTTATCTTTTGGCTGGCCGCAGGCTATTAGGGCAAGCAAGAGTAGGAGAGATGTGAATTTCATTTTCATTTTTTAAAGATGTTTAGGACTTTTCTTAATTGACTATAAATACAAAAACCCCCTCCGCCTGAGGGGGTTTTTGTTACCTAAACCTAAACCTATGAGAAGATTTTCTCTGCTCGTTAGTTTTAGAACGAAGGCTCGGGAATAAAGTTACGTTGGTCAATGATAAATATTTTTTATTTATGATTATTTCTTGAGTTTGGCTTCATACTGCTTTCTGAATTTTTCAACCTTAGCACGTATTACATACGCGCAATAGCCTTGGTTTGGATTTAGCTCATAGTAATTCTGGTGATAATTTTCAGCCGGGTAAAATTCTGTAAATGGACTTATTTCGGTGACAACCGGATTATTATAGATTTCAGATTGATTTAATTGAGATTTGTATTCTTCAGCAATCTTCTTTTGTGCATCAGTATGATAAAAGACAACAGATCGATATTGTGTGCCTTCATCGGCCCCTTGTTTGTTTAAAGTAGTGGGATCATGGGTGTTCCAAAAAATTTCCAAAACTTCTGAAAATGAAATGACTTTTGGGTTAAATATTACCTGAACTACCTCAGCATGGCCAGTAAGGCCTGAGCAGATCTCGCGATAAGCAGGATTTTTAATTTTCCCACCAGAATAACCGGAAACTACAGATTCGATGCCATTAACAGGTAGAAAGAAAGCCTCTGTACACCAAAAGCAACCCGACCCCAGGGTAGCTGTTTCCAATCCAGTCTCCATAATTTGTTTTGATTTATGTTTGCGCTAATCCTACTCAAGGTGACAAATGACAAGCGAGTGATCCTATATTTTTCACACAGCTATAACCAAAATTGGAGCTAAAAGGTTTTCGCTTTTAGTTCATTCGTCTTTTAACCGACACTAGTAGCCCGCATAGAAGGAAGATAAAGCATTGGCCAATTTGTTATCAAGATTTTTCTTGGCCTCTGTAATTAGAAAATCTCTTGCCATATAAGGCTCTTTAGTACCGCACAATTTTTTATAGGTTACTGAAAGCGCACGCTGATCGCCAGAGCAAGTAGCCCAACGATCAGTCCATTGATCTTCTGCTATTATCTCAGAATTTCTTAATTCAGCATTGCTGGTGGCGTCTTTAATAAAGAGCGTAATTGAACCTCTTGAGGTTATCGACTTATTGTAAATAACCATAGATGCACTTACTTTTTCGTAGACCGGAACTTTTACATCCTTAACCGTTTTTTCACCAACCTTCACACTGTCTTTAAAATTTTCTGTGCGTTTAGCGGTTGTTGGTCTCGCTTCCGAATAACCGTTTACAACAACTCTTACAATCTGATCTATCTGTAGCAGATTAGCATCTTGTGCTTCCTGGGGTGTATAGAATTTTACAAACTGACTCGGACGAACTCCAAAGACAACGGGTTCAAAATTCCAATCATTGTAATTGCGGATTGAATGTTCTACTACAACTTTAATTGTTGCGTTAAATTTTGATTGTTCCATCATCTCAATCGACTCACGATAGCTCGGAGACAAAGCATTAGCCTCTACAAAATAAAAGTAGGCACGCTTAGCGTCTTCGCGCGTATTTTTCAGCATGGCTTGAATTCCTAACTCATAGGATTCTTCGGCAGCTTTGGCCTTTACATCCGTAAGTTCTTTGTATTTGTTTACAGGATTTGGAATTACTTTAAGTGCGCCAGGCGAAGTGCGAATCTGCTCATATAAATTATTTATACGATCATAATTTTGAACGGCATTTCGCCATTTATAATTGGCGTTGGAAGCAATTTGATTTTGTGCGTCAGATTCTAAATACTCAACAGCAAATTTATAACTGGTTCTTAAAACCTCTTGTGATTTTTTGTGATCTGGTTTTTGACGTAGCCGATTAACAGCTATTGATACAGCATCGTAATAGTTACCCTTCTCCAAGGCAGCTTTACCCGAACTGCACGAATCAAATAAAACAACAGAAGAAATAAATGCTAGTAGTAGTCGTATTTTCATAAGGGGCACAAAATACAAAATCAATGCCTTAATTTAATAAATAAACTAATCGGATAACAACAGTCACTCGATCAGGTAGATAGAATTGTTGATTTTTATGGTTGGTAAGGGAAAAGATCGATCAAAATATCATCAATCAATCTTCGCCAGTTACCCCACGAGTGGCCTTCGTTTACTTCACGATAATGGTACTCACAACTGCTTGCTTCCAATAGCTCCTTCATTTTTCTGCTGTCGGCACTGGTATCGTTAATGACACCTGCTGACATGGATATTTTCATTTTTGGATCGGCAGGATTAGAGCAGAGGGAATAAATCTGAGGCCGTGTATAAAATGCCGGAGATTGAATGCCGGCAAGCCCAAATACATCTGGCTTCGAGAAAGCAAAATAGGTTGCAGTAAGTCCACCCATTGAAGTACCCATGATGGCGCGATTTTGTGCATTAGAAATTGCCGGATAGGTTGATTCGATTTTTGGAATTAATTCATTGATGAAGAAGTCAAGGTATTTGGCATTCATTGCCAACTCATTCATACGTCTGTTGTTGGCACGGTTCACAGGTTCGCGATTATCGATGAAGATAGCAATTATGGGTTTAATCTTTTTGTCAGAAATTAAATTGTCAAGGATTGTACTCATAGCACCCAGCTGTGGATGTAGGTATTCATAACCATCCGTTAAGTAAACGGTTGGTAATTTGCCAAACTTTTCGACCTGATAGGGCAGGTATACTGAATAAGTCACTTGATACCCTAAAGAGTTTGAGGATAACAGTAGATCTTTTGTAACGTTGCCTTTGTTAACGTTTGGTCTTTCGATAGTAGAAAAATCTTCATGCCATTGCGGCATTCTTAATTCGGAGTTTGGACTACCACCACCAACACCTGACCATTGTTGATGATCATTTTCAGGATCGAGAATCCAGTTACTACCATCAATTAAAATTTTGTAATCAAGACGAGCATCTTTAGGAAAGGAAGCTTTTAGATACCAGATGTTGATGCCTGAAATCTTCTTTCCTTTATTGTCGAAATCTTTTTGATACCCCCAGCCATTGAAGTCACCCATCCACTCAATAGTTTTGGCATCGCCTCGGTAAAAGAAATAAACAGAGTCTTCAATGATTAGCGGAATCTGTTTATCTTTTTTAAGAGATGCCCACCAACGTTCAACATCAATACTTGATTTAGGATTTAGGTATTGATGATTTTTTTGGAGCACACTATAATCCTGACTTTGTGCGTTAGTGAAAACTATAAATAGACTCAGGCCAAAAATGAATTTCATAAATTTGTTTTTAGGATTTTATAATCACTTCGTCTTTATCATCTACTCTCAAGCTTAAAAGAGCCGCGATACCCATTGAAACACCACCACTTACCAAAATAAAAATTGATTGACCGTTGAAGAGATGAGTTAGCATTACACCAAGCAGCGTGCCAGCAACAATTTGAGGAATCACAATAAAGAAATTAAAAATACCCATATAATATCCCATCTTCTCGGCTGGCAGTGATCCTGAAAGCATAGCGTATGGAATTGACAAAATACTGGCCCAGGCTATACCAACGCCAACCATAGAGAACCAAAGCCAAAATGGATCAGAAATAAAATAGAATGAAAATAATCCAACGCTTCCGCAAAGTAAGGCAATGAAGTGGGTCATTCTTCGGCTTGTATACTTAGCAATGATTGGGAGTAGCAGCGCAGCCAATGCGGCTATACCGCTATATATACCAAACAGAATACCTACCAGATCTGCGCCATCATTGTAAGCCTTAGTCATAGGATCACTTGAATGAAAAATATGACTGGTTACTGCGCTGGTCGTATAAATCCACATCGAGAATAGAGCGAACCACGTAAAGAATTGCACATAAGATAATTGGATCATTGTCTTCGGCATGGTATTAAAATCTTTTACCATGTGTACAATTCCTAAATAGGCTTTACCATTTTTAATGTAAAGAGCCGCCAAAGCATGGATAATTCCAAAGATTACTAAACCTAATCCTAATACATAAAGCTCTTTCTCTAATTGGTTTAGATAAACCACAAAAGTTATCAGCAACCCAATAATTGAAAACACACCCGATTTTTTAAAGAATGAAGTTTGGAACGCGCTTTCATTTTCAATTTTCTTATGTTCTCTGTTTCTTAGTTTTTCCTCTCCGATATCTGTGGGCGGATATTCTTTTGTTGAGAAGACTGTCCACATAACGGTTATAAGAAGCATAAGGGCTCCAACATAGTAACTATAGCGTATTGAATCCGGTTGTTCACCAGCTATAGTTGACACATTAGAAATGCCAAACCAATTGTTAAATGTCCAGGGAAGAAAGGATGCAATTACAGCGCCTATTCCAATAAAAAAACTTTGCATCGCAAAGCCGGTCGTTCGTTGAGAAGGAGGCAATAGATCACCAACAAAGGCTCGAAATGGCTCCATGCTTATGTTGATCGATGCATCCATCATCCAAAGCACACCCACGGCCATCCACAGGGTTGGGGAATTCGGCATTAGGCACAATGAGATAGAAGCGAGTATGGCACCAACTGCAAAGAATGGTCGCCTGCGACCCCACTTGGCATGCCAGGTTCTATCACTATAATAACCAATTAAGGGTTGAACGATTAAGCCCGTCAATGGTGCAGCCAGCCAATACAAAGCAAGGCTGGAGGTATCAGCTCCTAGTGTTTCAAAAATTCTGCTTGTGTTGGCGTTTTGCAGTGCGAATCCAAATTGAATTCCAAGAAATCCAAAACTCATGTTCCAGATCTGCCAGAAATTAAGACGAGGTTTATGTTGAGTCATAAAAACGAAGAGAGATAAGACTATTAGTTTATAGAATTAATAAATATACTATTTCAGAAAGAATAATCCACAAAGAAATTAAGTCACTAGATATTTGAACATTAAGATAGTTAAGATCATTAAGAGTATAATCCCTTCATCTCTTCATGATCTTAATGATTAAAAATCAGGATGCGGGGTTACGATTATTTTACCAACTTATCTCTAAGTTCGCATCTGTATAGTCTATTGTAGCTATTCTCACCTTTTCCTCACCCATAGAATCGGGCTCATTTATAGGATCATACTTTTCTAGTGGAGCAAAGAATGAATGGAGGTGGTATGAGATTTCCAGATTTTTTCCATTGACTGATACTGAGTCGGTATTAGTACCATGCAGAATGATTTTTATTTTTTTGTACGATGATTTAAAGTCGCCTTCACTTTTAGAAACTATAACTTTATTCTGAGCTCCATTCATTTGAATAGTTCGTGTGGCTGATTTTCCGTTTTGATAATCAAACGTTTCTCCATCATCCATATAAAGCAAAAACTCGCTCGAATCTTTTCCGCAATAGATGTGCAGAATTAATTCTTGCTGTTTTATACTGGTGTTAGCTGCTGCAGGTTGCATTGGTAAAACACTTCCAGCTTTTATAAATACGGGAAGCCTATGAATAGGAGACTCAACAACTGTCTCTTGATTGCCTTGCCATACTTTGCCAGTATATACATCGTACCATTCACCTTCCGGGAAAAATATTTTAAGAAGCTCTTTGTTGCTTTCTACGGGTGCTACTAAAATGCTGGGGCCGAATAAATACTGGTTGTAATATTTACCATCGTAAATGCGATGGTCATGTGTGTAGTTAATGGCCAATGAGCGTTGAACAGGCATCCCTGTTTTTGAGGCATCATAAAAAAGTGAATAGATGTAGGGCATCAACTGATAGCGAAACTTAATGTAGTTTCTGCAGATGCTTTCCACTTCTTC
>JBBSBG010000129.1:0-8074 GCA_038251495.1 Cytophagales bacterium | reverse complement strand
GATGGCCGCTGCTCTTGCTAAATAAATTTCCTGCATCCGCTCAGGCGAATAGTCTTCGCTATCTAACATAAGAAACAGAACATCTTTATAAATAAAATGATAGTAGCGTGGCCCGTATCGATTAGCCCAAAATTCGCGCATCACCGCATTGGTTAAATCATGATTACCACCAATGTGAAACAAAGGAGCCTTGGCTTTTTTAGCACGCAAATCGAAATAATCCCATTGCATGGTTAGCGTATCTTTATTTTCAGTACCGCCATCAATCAAGTCGCCCACGGTTACAATCAATTCCGGGCGCAGCAGGTTTACTTGCTCAATGGCTACATCAAAAACTCCAGCTCGCTCACCTCCATTTAAATTTGTGATAATCGTAAATATAAATGTGTCATTATCAAAATTTTCGTGGAACCAGGGTTTTACAGTTGTTGAAACAGCATGTTCAAAGACAACTGGTTTAGTTTTGTTTTCTGCACACGCAAATAACAATAAAGAAAAAGGGCAGAGGTATTTCATGTGCGAATGTTTATTTTTTAAATTCACATGGAACGGCTTAAATTATCATGCTGTTTGGTTTTAAGATTTTAATCGCCATTTCATACTCTTTAAATTATAGATTGTGAAGATAATAAAATGAGCCTATGTTAGATTTTAAGTGTGTATTTTATTTATACAGCCTTTGATTAAGCAAGAGGCTAGTTTCATGGTTATTCTACCGAAATTTCTGATAGCGTGACTTTTAATACGCACAAGCCAGCCACATAAAAGCACATTTGCTGAAATTTTGAAACGAACGTATTGTCAATGGAATTTCTATCTTTGATAAGCAATAAGAGTTGATATGGATATAAATGAAGAGAAAGCCCTTCTTATAAAAGAAATACAACAAGTTGGAGATGCTTCTTTACTAAAGGCAATAAAAGTAATGCTGCACTATGGGTTACAAAACGAAGGTCGAATAAGTATCGAGCAATATAACAAGGAGATTGAGGAGGCCGAAGCAAGGATAGAGCGTGGAGATTCTATTACGCATGAAGAGGCTGTTCATCGGATTAAAGCATGGAGAAAAACAGGGAGCTAATTTGGGACATCTTTACTCTACTTAAATTCGAGAAAGCATTAGCATGGATTGCCGAAACATCGTTTCAGAATGCTGAGCAAGTAGAACATGCCATTTTAGAAAAAGCAAAAACATAAAACTCAACCCAGAATATTTTCCGCCTGATAAATACAAAGAGAATAACACGGATAATTATAGAGCATTTGAAACGCATAGTTTTAGAGTAGCCTACCGATATACCGAAACGGAAGTTAGGATAGTTCAATTTCGGCACATAAAACAAAATCCACAGATATATTAGATCATAAAGAGACTTAAAGTTGTGTTATGATAATCATTAACACTAACTTATTTCAAAGTACTCGCACAAACTCTTACGTTTAGCAATTGAAAGCATAGGAATTCATAGTTTTGATAGTTGAAAGGCTAACCAAAAAAGATTAAAAGTTTTTGCTCTACAATGCAAAATATAATACTGAAATCACATGGCAGGCTGTGCCGCCCAAAACAAAAAGATGCCACACAAAGTGGTTGTACTTATAGCTATGGTCATAAGCAAAAAAGAAAACCCCGATTGAGTACGTTAACCCACCGGCCAGCAACCAAACCAAACCCCATCCTGGCATGTGATCGTATAAAGGTTTTATTGCAAGCAACGCCAACCAGCCCATACCCACATACAACACGGTAGAAAGTTTGCTTGTCTTTACATTGCGAACAGATTTCAAAACAACTCCGCCAATAGCCAGCGCCCAAATAATTCCAAACAACGTCCAGCCCCACGTGCCTGGCAGCACAATTAATGTAAACGGTGTATAGGTTCCCGCTATCAAAAGAAAAATTGCACTGTGATCAAAGATTTGAAAAACTCTTTTGGTTTTGCTTTGTGGAAATGCGTGATAGAGTGTGGAAGCCAGATAAAGTATAATCATGGTGGCACTGAAAATGCTCACTCCAGTTATTGCTGCCGCACCTTTTGGAATCGCCTTCAAAATTAGTATCGGGGTAATTGCCATGGCTGCTAAAGCGCCTACTCCATGACTTACGCTATTGGCAATTTCTTCGCCAAGCGTTTGCTCCCGACTTCTATCAACCGGTTCTTTCATAGACTGAATATACAGAAGTTACTTTCCTATTGAAGAATCAGCACTTCAAGATTGTGTGAACCAATTAATTGGGGGCAGATTAGGATTGCTGAATCTCGGCAAAGATCAAATCCAAGTCAGGTATAGAGATTCTTAATTTTTGGGCAAGCCGCTGATACATGCTTTCAATCTTTCCTTCTTCAAAGATGAAATCCTCATCAGAAAGTATTGGAAATCTGCGTTTGAGTAGGATTTTTTGTTCGCGCCAACTTCTTATTATAGACTGCATCCCCCAAAGGTAAAAAGAAAGGCTGGTGTTGTAATACTCATTCTTGACTAATTTTTCTAAAAGAATAGAAAAAGAGGCAGTTGCCAAACTCAATTGCCCTTTTCTACTATCCGAATACTATTTTGGATCGAGTGCCTGTGAAATCCTAACCAATACATCTTGCAAATGATAGCGGCTCATTTTATCAGAAGTACTGGAAAGCGCTCCATTAATTTCATTCTTAAGCAAAACTAAATGGGCTCTGGTTACTGAAATTACATCACTCTTTTTGGGATCTGCAACTGGCGATGGAGGGGAAGCAGGGAAGAATGGGCTTCTGAATCCAGCTGCGCCAACAGATCCTGAAACACTTGGGTTCAACAAACCAATCATTTTTTCAACATATACCTTCTGAAGATTTCTACGATATACATCTATTACTTTTTTAGAGCGCAATTCAGACCAGATGCTAGATTGCATATCTGTAAACAATTCATCCAGACTATACGCATTCGCATTTAAAGCACTTGACTCAATCAAGCGCTGCATCCTTGCATAATCATAAATACTATTAAGTGTCGCCTCTTGTAAGTCAGATAATTGATCAACGCCAGAACCCGGTTTAATTTTACTTAATACTTCCTGATTAAGAATCCAGCTGGGTGTTTCGAAGAGTTGTTTGTTCAAAAACGAAACAGCATCCTTCTGCAGTTTTTTTGGTGTAGGTTGGTAAACGACCCCCGTAGTTTCGTAGGTTTTTGGAGTTTCATAAATGCCACCAATGTTCTTTGTAACATGACCCATATATCTCCGATACTGCCCTAATGCTTGATTATACATTTCATTCAGCTTGGTATATTTTTCGCCTTCTTCATTATACCAGTTAGCTAATTCAGGAACAATTCGCTTTAGATTTTTAATACCGTATTCACTAGCGAGCATAGAATTGTCACCCAAGTCTTCGCTTTGAGAACGCGGATCATAAGAATTAATTTCTGAGCCAAACCAGTACATAGGATCATTGACATGCGTAAGCACTCTTTTGTTGAGTACGTTATAATCTGCTGCGGCATCTTTTGTATCGAAAACAGGTTTGTATCCCCATTCAATGGCCCAACGATCGTAAACACCTATTCCAGGAAACAACAGCTCACCAGAAATTCCATCTTCTGGCTGAGCCACATAGTTGAAGCGTGCATAGTCCATGATGGATGCAGTATGTCTATACTTTTGCAAAAATTCCTTATCTCGCAGCTTCTCAACGGGTGTTGCGTGACTTGATCCAAAATTATGTCGCAACCCAAGTGTATGACCTACTTCGTGTGATGAAACAAACCGCACTAGCTGGCCCATGAGTTCATCATCAAATGTTTTTTTACGAGCGCGAGTATCAATTGCGGCTGTCTGAATCGTATACCAACTATTTAATAAGTTCATCACATTATGATACCAACCAATGTGGCTTTCAATAATTTCACCCGTACGTGGGTCATGAACATTTGGTCCATAAGCATTTTGGATGTCTGAAGCAAAGTATCGAATGAACGAATACCTGGCATCTTCCGTGCTAATTGTTGTATCACCGGCAGGTATCTCTTTAGCGAGGATTGCGTTTTTGAAGCCAGCCTGTTCGAATGCCTTCTGCCAATCTTCAACACCTTGAATTAAATACTTGCGCCATTTTACTGGCGTTGCTGGATCTATATAGTAGACAATTGGTTTAATTGGTTCAACCAACTCACCCCGCTTCATCTTCTCTACATCTTCTGGTTTTGGTTCTAATCTCCATCGAACGGCAAATACTTCTGTTTCTGATCGCTGTGATTCTTCTCCATATAGGGTATAGCCAGTAGCAAAAAATCCAACTCGATTATCGAATAGGCGTTTTCTTGCAGGGACTTTTGGTAACAGAATCATGGATGTATTCAGCTCCATAGTTACAAATCCCGTTTCCTTTCCGGCAGGAAGTTGAACTACACGAGCAGGAGTGCCAGGGGACGAAGATGGTGGAAGTGCCGAAGCGAATGTTTTCACCATCCTTACTTCAGTATTTATTGGGTATGACTTAATACTCTCAATAAATGTTCTATCCTTTTGTAAAGCAGTCAAACTAAATCGTCTTTTCTCATCAGGATTTAACGACACTATCGGCTGATCACCTTTAAAAAAATCAGTGATGTTAATGACGTATGATTTACCATTATTGATTGCCTTTATATCGAAGGCACCTATAATAGGTTCAACATTAGAGTTGCGCACTGCCTGCATAATCGCCTTTGTGCTATCTTCGCTTGCACTTAAGTACAATGCCGCTTTTAGAAATAACTTATTGGCGGGACCCTTCTCCCAACGTAACACCTGACGATTCCTTTCTTCACCCCCATATCCTGCGCCAGCTGGTGCTTTTGAAATTCTTGTCACTGCAATGAACTCTCGACCTAATAATGAATCAGCAATCTCAAAGAAGTAATCTTCATTTACCTTATGAAAAGTAAATAAACCTTTTTGGGTTTTAGCTTTAGCCGTTATAACCTGAGCATAGGGCTTCAGGGCGCCAGGTTTGGCTTTAGTAGTGTCTGATTTTGTTGGTGATGCAGCCGGTGAGGCTTCCCCCTTTTTTGATTTCTTTTGCGCTATAGTAGGACTAATGCTGAATAAAAGAATAACCAGAACAGCTGAGTTAAGTAAAATTCGTTTCATGCTTTTCTAATAGGTTTAGAATTTATAGCACGAAACTATAATCAAGATTTAGTAATCAATAATGTGGCGCTCAGGTTTAATCGAATTTTATGTGGGCGGTTTAAACGATCATACTGCAACCCTTTACATAACCCATTACAGGTGAGTAATTCACTGATTTGCTTTCAGAACTTCAGCATTAACGCAATAAATCATTTTTCCAGTTTTATAAAACTCGATAATGTTTTCGGCCGCTATCCGTGCCATTCCTGTCCGAGCCTCCTCTGTAGCCGAGCCGATATGTGGCAGCACGGCTGCATTGGGCATGGTAAGCAGGGGATTGTTTGATAACATGGGCTCCGGGTTTGTAACATCTAATCCTGCCCCCCAAATGACTCCTGTTTGCAAAGCCTCAATTAAGTCCTCTTCATTATGAACTCCCCCGCGAGAGGTATTGATAAAGATTGCACTCGGCTTCATTTTGGTGAATACCGATTTATTGAAGAGTCCCTGAGTTTCTTCACTGAGCACGCTGTGAACAGAAAGCACATCACTCTGCTCAAGCAAATCACCAAACGAAACCCAGGTTGCGTTAAAAAGTTTTTCAGCTTCCAGATTTCGACTGCGACTGTGATAGATGATTTTCATATTATAAGCACCCTGACAGCGTTGTGCCATCACCATCCCAATTCTTCCCAATCCAAAAATGCCGAGTGTTTTACCTGTTAGTTGAACCCCCAGATTTTTTAACGGCTCAAATTGTTTCCATTCACCACGCTCAATCATTTTATGATGAAAAAACATTTTGCGCGAAACGGCAATCATTAAACCAAATGCTATATCTGCAGTGGCTTCACTAAGCACCTCGGGCGTATTCCCGACAGGAATATTCAATCGTGTTGCTTCAGCAACGTCAATATTATCATAGCCAACAGCAAATTGAGCGATCACATCTAAATGACTGCATTCACTAAAAAACTTTTTATTGAGTCTATTAGCCCCTAATGGCAAAAGTGCATTTACCTTTTTTGTCTCTTCAATCAGTTGCTGTTGCGTCATTGGGGTTTCGCTTTTCCAAACGCGCACATCGAAGCCGGCCTGTGTGAGTAAATCATAGGCGATGGACGGTATTACACGTGTAATGAGAACTTTCCGTGACATAGTTGGCTCAAAGGTAACACGTGATATGGAAAACTCCGACAAGAAAGTATATAAAACTGAGTTAAACGAAAAAGGTTACTTATGGACAAGTAACCTTTCTTCTAATATAAAAATAACTCTATTTCCTTTTGAAATTCTGAAGGATAGTATTTAGGCGTTTGTTCCTAATAAGGCTTAAGTCATCCTTCATCAAAACTTTAGGTATGCTGCCTGGGTCACCAACTCGGCTTCCTGATGAGGGCACTGTAATTTCAGAAAGTTCTATAAAATCGCCATTAACATTTTTAATAGTTTGAACCACCTTGGTGGAGCTTGCATTTGTCCATTCATTAATATTGGCAAGGGTATAGGTTCCATTCTTCACATCCCAATTTGCCTCAGCCTCAAATATTCCATCAATAGCCTCCACAATCGTGGCGGTAAAATTCATTGGGTCTTCCGTTCCGCTATAGTAGTTGTAACTAAAGCCATAAATTACATTTTCAATGGAAGCAGGAATAAAAATGCTTTCGCCAGGCACAAAGCTTTCGCGGATAGACCCCCAAACTACAGCTTGGGTGGCAACATTTTGACCGATGTCAGCGACCCGAAGTAAAAGATCCATGTCAACATCGGTGTAGGTTTCATCCCACGTTAACTCTACTATAATCCCATTTTGTTCCTGCTCCAGTGAGATTTCCATATCATCATCCCTGGTTATCTCAATATTTTCTGAATCCGTATCCGTTATTGAAATCTCAATCGACTCAGTATCTTCAATGATAAAGTCGGCCAAAAGTCTAAGTTCAATAATTCCTTTTGTCTCACCTTTCTCAATTGTCACTTCCCCATATTCGCCAACAACTTCATAGTCGGCTAACTCATCCTCCACATCCGCTCTGACATCATCAAAAGCATCTCCATCCAATTTATAACTAATCGTTATGTCTTCACTATACGCTTTATCCAAAATAAGTTCTACTTCAATAGTGCCATCCGCTTCATTTACCGTTAGCGTTTTCTGAGCAAAAGAAAGTTTAGGCTTAACGAAAGGCTCATCATCTTTACAGGATGTTAACTCCAGACTAAACATGGCCATCACAATTAAAAATGGGGTGCTATAAAATATCTTTTTCATGTTGTATAATTTTAATCTTCCTTATTAAAATACAAAAATTTGATCTTGTCAAGTTCTAAACAGGCTTCGATAAAACTCAGCCTTACATTCAAATTATTGTTTTGCGTAACTTCAGTTATAAAGCTATAGTAAATATATTCCTTACACAATACTAGAATTAAGGCCATCAACAATTGTTTTAATTTCAATCGATAACACCCTTATTTCTTTAACCATTTCTTGGTTACTCTATTTTCACCCATGCTTATTTGAACTAAAAACAAGCCTTGCGGTAAATCATTAACCTCAATCTTATAAGTAGCACGTTGCTCATATTTTTGAAATTGAACGCCAGAAACAAGGCTGCCTAAGGCTGAATAAACACGAACCTGAACTTCTCCATAAAAATCATTTTCAATGTTCATATTTATACTTTCCGATCCTGGGTTTGGAAATATTGAAACCGAATTACTCGCATGTTCTTTTTCTACACCAACAATAGTATTATCAACATAAATTGTTGCAGCCCCCGTGGCATTGCACAACGTTAAGCCAGAACCTGTACTTGTATACGTTGTAGTGGTAGTAGGTCTTACCGTTAATTGCGGTCCCGCAAAATTATTAATCACACCATCATTTGAATTCCAAACAAAAACACTCGCTCCTTTTCCGTTAAGTATCACCTCTTCGCCTGGCGCCACCAAAAGTTTGGAAGCCGAAACCTG
>JBBSBG010000128.1:0-8088 GCA_038251495.1 Cytophagales bacterium | reverse complement strand
TAACGTTTTGCAGCTACAAGAAGTTGGCGATTTCGAAGCACAAAACTGTCTGCCACTACCAAACTTGATACGAAGCACAAAGCTTCATTTAAGCACTGAACCGCCAATTTTTTGTAGGTGCTGTTAGCGGTTCGGGCTTCTTTTTCGTCTACCATTTTGCTATTTGCTTGTCTATGAAAAATTTACTTGTCAATATAGTTATGCCCACAAATAAAAATAAAATAGTTGTTACTGGCCAAGAAAAATAGTCTTCGCCCCAACCAATAAAATAAAAAATTGTCGCTACGATAAATGCTGTCCAAGTGAACCATTTTTTATTGACCAAAACTGTTGAAATGTTTTGAATAGCCACAATCATTAAGAACAATGTTGTTCCAATCACTAAACCATAATCAGAAATAAATGCTCTGTCTTTGTCTGTCATAAAGAAAGATTGTCCAAACTGAACAATACGTAGTAGAAAATAATAAAGGAAAACTTGAATTATAGTTGCCAATATACCGAAAAGTAATAGTCGCTTTATCATACTTTTTTCTTTGTCCACCAATACTTGTATATAAAATAAGTTGCAACAAAGTCAGCCAAGCAAACTATAAATGTCAAACCTGTTACAACTAAGATTTCTCCCAAATTACTGTCTGTAGAAATGTAAAGTGGAATTGTAAAAATGTTTTGAATAAGAAGAAGTCCTAATGGAATACCACTTATTATTAGTCCAAATTTAATGGGCTTAATTGTCGATTTAAAGCTTTTAATGTTTGTGAGTCCAAGAACTAGTAGTCCGTGAACAATTAAATATACTGGAGCAATATAGACGTTTATCCAGACTGGTAAAAAGATAAAAAGTCCGATTACAGCCAATGTAATTATTAGTCCTGTCGAGTTTCGATATGTCTGTTGTTGTGTCGTCATAGCCTGACCGCTAACGTGTTGCAGCTACCCGAAGGAGGGGATTACGAAGCACAAATTTTAAATTAAACACAAATGTATAACCGAAGCACAAAACTACATATAACCACTAAAACCCCTCTTTTGGGTAGGTGCTGTTATGTGAGGTTGTGGGTTATTAAAATTAAGCGTGATGAAAGAAATATTTGAAAATTACTTAGAAAGATTAAAGCAAAGAAGAACGGAAGATGATTATAAATATACTGATGAAGATTTTGAAAAGTACAAGGATTATATTCGAGATTGTTGGATTACAAATTTAAGTGTTTACAAGTGTTTGGAATTTATGTATTTTGAAACGCAATCGTAACAATCTCACATAACTCTCTTATACCCGCTACTAAGTTTCGCTTAGCCGCCCAAATGGGATCGCTTGGCGAAGGTTTATAGCTCTTAGTAATATATTTATTTTCATCTATAAAGTATCAAAGGGCGAGGTTATATTTTGAATGCTTTTAGTGCTAACACCTGAATATATGCACCTAGGTGCATCTATATCACATGTACCATTAGAAAAGGTGCATATAGCCGTTCATTTTGGCCGCTAAAGTGTACCTCATCAATTATATTCCATTGTAGTCAGGTCTTTCAACCCGGCTGATCCATTTTCAGAATCTATATTTTTATCTTTAACTCAAGCTTGCCAAGTCTTAAAACCTAACAGCAAAACAAATTTGTTCAAAGATTTTCTTATTAAATATAACCAACAACTTTATAAGAAATAATCCCCACCCATTCACGACTTATAATAGTCCAATTCAATAATGCTTCAGCACGCGGAATGAACAACACATCAGGCGTAAACTTTCGTTCGTGCGATAAGAAATCTGTGGTGAATGTATCCACAGGCCACCCGACTTTTTTAAAACATGCACGCGACCTGCGCATGTGAAAGGCCGAGGTAATCAACAGGCAATCTTGTGGCGCGTAGAAATTCAGTAGTGTAGCCTTAACCGCTGCCGCAGATTCGTGGGTATTGCGCGATCGATTTTCGATAATAATATCTTCGCGTAATACTCCCATTAATTGTAGCGCATCGGCAATTTCATCTGCTTCTTGTCGGTTGCGTTCCAACAAGGAACCACTTCCGCCTGAGATAAGAATCTTTTTTATTATTCCTGTTTTGTAAAGTTGCAGGGCATGAATAACCCGGTCTGCTCCGCGCTGAAAGTAAACCCGATCGTCAGGTGTCATATTGCCTTTGGTTACCCCGGTAAGTACAATGCCAACCGCATACTCTTTTTTAATTTCATGAAGTGGTGTGGCTGGTAATTCCCAAACTTTAGCAACTTCATTCGCCAGAAAATCATTTGACATTACCAGCAGCAAGACTAGCGCAATCTTAAATAAGCGACTGCGCCATTTGGTGTTACGCAAAATCCAGGATAGCAGAAATAGAATAGAAATAATCACCAACGGCATGGTGAGATAATTCAATGTTTTTGAAAGAATGAAAAACATGTTTGGTTACATCCTTTTCGGTAGTGGATTTGACATATTTCCTAAGCCGTCAATAATTTTTCTTAGTACTTCAAAGTATAGTGTGATCACCAGTAAAATTGTCATTGCCCAAATAACCCCCAAATTAAAATAGAGTGTGTCTATGTTTGTGTTTAGAAAATGTTTGGTCGGCATATAAAACTGGGCATCGAAATCAACCATGTGCGCAGGGTCTGGATCTTTGTAGATAGGAAATATTTTTTGAATTAGCTTTCCATCCTTTTCAATTACACGGTTGGTTTCCATAGAGTTCTTCACCAGTTCGCTTATGGATTCATTTTGATAGCTATTTCGAAAATTCTCAAAGTTTCTTTCTTTATCCGCAGAGTTTGTCAGCCTCACAACTTTTTTGTCCTTTTCCTGATCAGCCCTATTAAAACGATTTACATAGAATTTTTTCAATGTTGTAAGAAAATTTGTTACCTCACCATATACAGATGCATCGAAACTATCGACCGTAAACCGATCCATGCTTATAAAATCAGTCTTCCCTACAAAAGCCAGTTGTTCCGTGAGTTCACGTTTAAGTAGGTTTAAATCGTCCTGTACTTCCTTCTTAATAATAGGATCAGGGTTTTGGTAATTAAGTTTAACAAAATCAAGCCTTGTTTCAAGTGCAGGAATGAAGTAGATCTTTTTGTAGTCGGCATCGGCCATTACTTTATCGTCCAGATAAAATTCTTGTTCAAAATCATTGTTTTTAAATTGAGAAACCATACTAGCCTCAAATGCCCACCGCGAAGCCATGATGTCGCCAACTAGCGGAACGGTTTCTGTGTTGCCTATCACGGGATTCAACTTATCAAACTTAACTACAACCCCGCTGAGTATTAATTGTGGAATTAAAAGAATGGGAATAAGAATATAAATTGTTACTGCCGAATTAAAAGCAGAAGAGATATTAAGCCCCAACAGATTGGCAAAGCAAGATGTCGAAAATAAAATTGCCCAATAAATAAGGTACATACCTTTTATTTCAAGAATTGAATTTCCCACCAAGACAAACAGGGCTGTTTGAATTAGGGAAATCATAAATAAGATTCCAATCTTGGAAAGAATATAACTGCTTCGGTTAAGGTGTAGGAACTTCTCGCGCTTCAAAATTTTTCGATCGCGGATTATTTCTTCTGCGCTTACGGTTAGCCCCATAAACAAAGCCACTATTACACTCATAAAGAGGTAAGCGGGCAGGTTCAGGTTTTTACTGAATATATAATCTGGATTAAACTGATCATCCGGATTATAGTAGCGAACTATAAAAGCAAGAATGAAAGCAAGGAGTGGAGCTTCGAGCAGGTTAATAAATAGATATTGAGTGTTATTTAATTTGGCAAGCAAATCGCGCATGCCAAATAATCGAATTTGATTAAACCAAGTTGGAATTCGCAGTGTTGAGTGCGGAACATCCTTAGAAGTTTCAACAGTGGTAAGGGTTATCTTCTCTTTATACTGCCTGTTCCATTGCTCAGGTGAGAATTTTCTTTCGTCAGTGAAATTGCCAAACTCATTTATGACTTTGGTTTCTATGATGTTAAAGATTTGTTCAGGGTTTACATTTCCACACGAGTAACATTCACCTTGCTCACTATTTACCAGGTTGATGTTTCGTTTAAAGTAGGTGAGCGCATCCACCGGGTTTCCATAATAAATCTGATAGCCACCGGTGTCGAGGATTATTAACTTATCAAACATCTTAAAGATGTCTGAAGATGGCTGGTGAATAACAGCAAACACTAATTTCCCCTTAAGGGATAATTCCTTAAGTAAATCGATAATATTTTCTGAGTCGCGTGAAGAAAGACCTGACGTGGGTTCATCCACAAAAAGAACGGCTGGTTCTCTTAATAATTCCAAACCAATATTAAGTCGCTTACGCTGCCCGCCACTAATTGTTTTATGAAGGGGTGAGCCGACTTTTAAATGTTTGGTTTCAGTAAGACCAAGATCGCTTAAGGTTTGTAAAACTAAATTTTCAATTTCCTCTTGGCTTAAATCACTGAAGCAAAGCTTGGCGGCAAAGTAGAGGTTCTGATATACGGTTAAATCTTCAATCAGTAAATCATCTTGTGGTACAAAACCAATAACACCTTCAATCTTTTGGGGTTCTTTATAAATATCAACGCCATTAATCAACACCAGTCCTTTTGAAGGTTTCTCTGTTCCGTTAAGCACATGCAATAGGGTAGACTTGCCAGCACCACTGGCTCCCATCAAGGCTACAAGGTTTCCTGACTCTTCAGCAACATTTACTTCGCGCAAACCGAGGCCTCCATTTTTAAATTGATATGAAATTTCCTTGGCTTCAAAACTTGTACGATCACCATTATTCATTTTTTTAAATTGCGCCAATATCTCGCCATAGTATACTGGGTCGGTGATTTCCCAGCGCAGTGTGCTGCCGGTGGCCAATACATTGATGCTCCCTGATTTTTGAGGAACTCCATTTAGATATACATCGGTATTACCAATGTATTTAAAGAAAAAAGTATCGGTGCTCTGAAGATAAAGGATGGATATAAATCCATTTAAGCTTTCGCGAAAGATGTGTTTGGTTGATGCAGGCGCACTTGTTTGGGAATCAACAATTAGAATATCTTCACTTTTGTTATCCTTTGTTTCCTTTGCTAATACGTATTGCTTTATTAGGTCAAGATCGCTTATCTGTATGTAAAGAGCTTCACTAATCTGCAAAGCAAGTGTTTGTTCTCGATCAGAAATGGCACCATCGGCAAGAATAACACTCATTAACTCAAGCACGATCACCATTTTTTGCTTTTGTGCCACCTCCACATTTATAGAGCGGCAGATTTCTGTGATTGTATCTTTTTCCTGAGTGAGACTAAGTTTGTTGCTCATTTCTAGCGCATAGGTATCAAAAAGTTGTAAATGACTTTCTGTTGCGCGTTGACTTAAATGATCGGATAGAAAAACTTTGATGTGCTCACGTTCCTGCTTGGTAATGAGATCCTCTTTGGCAACCAGCGCAAAAAGTCTCATAATGGCGTTTAATACCGGTTCGCTCATAGCTTAGATTTGGTTTACTTAAAGTTAACAAAGAATGGTGCTTTAAAAATAAAAAAGGATTAACCATCGGCTAATCCTTTTTGCAAGGGGTTTATTGAAACTTATTCAACAATGGATTTCCTCATTTTTTCAACCACTTTGGTAATTTCAACAAGGTTTTTGTCGGTCAACACCAAATCAGATCTGTTGTTTTTGATTTGTTCATCAATGTTCAACGCGCGGTAGCTTGCCTGTAGTGCTACCAAATCCGCAGTTAACGATGCAACGGGTTCTGCCTGATCAATCCTTGAAAGCATTTTAGTTAATTCGTCAACCGATTTTTCCTGCTGAAGTATAACCCGCATCAAAGGCGTAAGCACCAGGTTGCGCGAATCTTCAGGTAATAGGTCTTTTGGATATGATTTAATCAAACCAGTTGAAATATAAAGTCCTTCAACAAAACTTCCTGTAAGAAGAAGAGCAGCTAGCTTGTTGCGGCTATCGTCTTTCAAGTATTTTTCGCTTCCTTGAACGGCACTATTCAATATTTTAGCAAGTGAGTCTTTATTAGAAATGTTGTTCTCAAAGCGCTGAAGCACATCCATATCAAAAGCACCAATTACGTTAAGGTTATCAGCTAATTTTTTTGCTGAATTAAGGTAATTGATGGCCTCCTGAGTTTTATCGTAAGAACTTAGGTACCCAATGTCGGCAGTGTAAACACCAAGATTAAGAGCGGCCTTATCATTGCGACTGCTATACTGATCAACTTTATTTCTATCGTTAAGCAAGCTTTGGTTAAATTCCGCACCCGTTGCCTGAAGT
This sequence comes from Cytophagales bacterium, assembly GCA_038251495.1. Classification (GTDB taxonomy): domain Bacteria; phylum Bacteroidota; class Bacteroidia; order Cytophagales; family Cyclobacteriaceae; genus ELB16-189. Next base: position 1,812 of record JBBSBG010000128.1, on the reverse strand, counting down.
AAATAAGGTATTTCGGAAGGTGAAGGAATGTTATACATAACATCTTCAATTTGTTCTTTCAAGGATTCGCCAGCTTTATCAAAATCTTCAGCATTCTGGCTAGAGTCTTCTTTAGGACCCCCGCAGGACCAAAGGCCAACTAGGGCTAGCAAAGCAAATAAAAGGGGTGTGAGACGTGTAAGTTTCATGGGCTTTTTGGTTTAGCCTTCAATTTTAGCACATTTTTCCTATTCGCTGAAACCGTTCGACCTTTATTTTAGCCATAATATTGCAAAAGATTCAGATTGTTAAACGTTATTGCCCAAATTCAAGTTAAAGCCACCCTAGTGAAAAATTTTACGGTACAAACTGCCTTTATTATTGATGATAGTGAAGTCGACTTATTCGTTCAAAAGAAATTTATTGAATTACGGCATTTTGCTGGTGAAGTAGTTACGTTTAATTCGCCAACGCAAGCTTTGGAAGTATTAGGTTCTCCAACCTATAAGTATACTGGCGGCCTCGTTTTTTTAGATCTCAATATGCCTCTGATTAATGGGTTTGAATTTTTAGACAAAGCGCGTGAGATGTCTAGCGGAATTTTCAATCGGATGAAAGTGGTTATATTATCCAGTTCGAACAGTAAAGCAGATCAGGAACGGGCCATGTCTTTCAAAAATGTTATCACATTTATTTCGAAGCCCTTAACTATTGAAAGTTTAGATAGTTTGAGGGGGTTGGTTGCTGAAGGTGATCCTATTATTTAGATAAAAGCTGCACGCTCATTTTCTTTAATAATTGAAGATCAATTATTGGGGTGTCAATTTCTTTTGCTTCCTCATCCCATCTTCTCAATAAAATACTTGCTTCAAATAATGGGTCACGCTCAAATTCATTGGCTTCAACTTTACTCATAACACCTCCCTGAAACTTTAGCGTTTGCTTACTTGCCTCTGATAATTTTTCAAAGTATTCAGGGTATTTGTAAGTGAGATATCGTTTTGCTTTCACATGGTTTTCAACCAACTGTGCAAGCCGCTCTGAAAACCCGTGACTTCTTAAATAATCGGCCCCAATTTCTTCATGGCTTTTAATTCCAAATGATTCCATTTTCAAAGCCGGATTGTTTTGAACACAGATGTGACCTATATCGTGGAAGAAGGCTGCTAAAACAACTTCATCGTCACAGTTTGCCTGAATAGCTAATTCAGCAGCCTGCGACATGTGTTCAATTTGCGAAACGGGCTCACCTATATAATCTTCTGCGCCAAATCTTTCATAGAGTTCAAAAATTTCATCAGTAATTTTTTCGGCAGGCGTCCTCATTGGATCAATAATTTTAGGGCATCTCTAAAAACCCTTGCTTTCATTACCTCAACCCCTGCCCCTTCTCCGGAAGAGAAGGGTAAGCGGAGTTTTTAGAGATGCCCTTTATTCAATTTAAGATATCTATTCTAAAAATACATCACCGAATAATTAGCGCTGTTGGGATATTATTATCAAATAATTAATTATCCAGGTTACAATTTTTTATTAAAAGGTATTCGGCTATCATTACAAATATCTATAATTGTCTACTTGACTTATGCAAATTGATTTAGTCGTATTCGATCTTGCCGGCACCACTGTAAAAGATAATCAGGATGTTCATAAAGTTCTTCAGGCTGCCCTCAAGAAAAAGGGCATTACCATTTCCCTGGCCGATGCAAATGAAGTAATGGGAATTCCAAAGCCGGTAGCCATAAAACAATTGCTTGAGGGAAAAAACTATCCAAACATTAATGATGAATTTATTGATGAGATACATACAGACTTTGTTGCAAGTATGATTTC
>JBBSBG010000127.1:0-8111 GCA_038251495.1 Cytophagales bacterium | reverse complement strand
TTTGCGCATGCATCCATTGCTGGGATATGTTAGGCCGCACAACGGCTTAGATTTTACAGCCCCGGCAGGAAGCCCTGTTTATGCAACCGGTGATGGCCGTGTTAGCAATGCACAGCACTCAACTTCATATGGCAACGTGGTTTATATCGACCATGGCTATCAATTTGAAACCCGCTACGCACACATGACAAATTATATTGTAGGAGTTGGACAATTAGTAAAGCGAGGACAAGTGATCGGTTATGTTGGCAATACAGGGTTGTCTGTATCGGCACACCTTCATTACGAAGTACTTTATAAAAATGATGCAATCAATCCGGTCAACTTCTTTCAGCGCGATCTCAACAACAAAGAATATGAAAAGTTGATTGAAGTTGGCAGCCAGTCTGCAATCTCTCTGGATTAATTTCAATATTGCTTCTCTCATCAGCTTCTTCTGTCTTTCTTTGTGGCCTCAAACTTTCCTATGCAAAAAATTGCCACAATAATTTTATTACTGATTTCAGTTTTGAATCTCTCCGCTCAAAAGAAAGATACCGTTACCATTATTGGTGTGGGTGATATTATGATGGGCAGTAACTATCCCAATGGCGGAGTATTGCCCCCTAACCATGGACACGATTTATTGAAGGAAGTAACCCCCATTCTTTCCAGTGCAGATGTGACCATGGGAAATTTGGAAGGTGTGCTTTTAGATGAAGGAGGAACCGCCAAAACCTGTCGCGACCCTAAAGTATGCTATGTGTTTCGCAGTCCGGTAAGCTATGTGCAAAATTTAACCAATGCCGGATTTGATGTAATGAGTCTGGCAAACAACCATGCAGGTGATTTTGGGGATGTAGGTAGGCGCAGCACCATGAAAACATTAGAAGATGCAGGACTTTATCATGCGGGGCAAACATCTAAACCTTACACTATTTTTGAAAAAGACGGTATAAAATATGGGTTTACGGCATTCGCACCCAACAGTGGTTGCCTAGACATAAACGACCTAGACAGCGCCCGTAAAATTATAGCCCATCTTGATTCGTTAGTAGATATTGTTATCGTTTCTTTTCATGGCGGAGCTGAAGGACCACAACACCAGCATGTTCCTCGTAAGAATGAGATCTTTTACGGAGAGAACCGCGGAAATGTTTATGCCTTTGCCCATACACTTATTGATTTTGGCGCTGATGTCATCTTTGGGCATGGGCCGCATGTTACCCGAGCCGTTGAAGTCTATAAAAATAGGTTTATCGCCTACAGTTTAGGGAATTTCTCCACATACAGTGGCATCAACGTATCGGGCATTAATGGTTGGTCTCCTATTATTAAGGTGTACACCAACTCAACGGGTGATTTTTTAAAGGCACACATCACTTCTACCTATCAGTCATTCCGCTCCTCTGTGATGATTGACAGCAAGAACCAGGTCTTAAAGCAAATCCGGCAACTGACCAAGGAAGATTTCCCCGAAAGTTTGCTTGAAATTGCCGATTCTGGTTGGGTTACAAAACCCACAAAGTGATGTGAATAGGTTGTCGATAAAAAAAAATCTCAACGTTGTTTCAAGTTTAAAGAATTGTTACTTTGCATCAAGATCCTAACAAAAAACCGACTGCACTCAGGCTCTATTGTCTCTCATGGCGTATAAAGAAAAAGAAATTGAGAAGATATATTATTCAATCGGTGAAGTAGCCGAATTGTTTAATGTGGCTCCCTCCCTCATCCGTTTTTGGGAAACAGAGTTTGACCTCATTCAGCCAAAGAAAAATCGAAAAGGTAATCGTCAGTTTACAAAAGATGATATAGATCATGTTCGTACCATTTATCATTTGGTGAAAGAGAAAGGCTTTACATTACAGGGCGCCAAAGAGATGTTAAAGAACGATAGCCATTCGGTGCGCGATAAAATGGAACTTCTTGACTCCCTAAAAAAAGTACGCCAGTTTCTCGTGCAAATTCACGAAAAACTGTAATTCTTTTGCAATTTAACTCCTCAGTTGTTGATTTATAAGAATTTACATTCCGTACATTTCTTTATTTTATAGCTAACAATATTTTAGAATATTTACTTTGCGTACTTCGCGTCTTTGCGTGAAATTACACTATGGATCAAGAACGTCTTTCACTCCTCGCACTTCACTTTACACCCGGTATTGGCGATTTTCTGGTGAAGCAATTAGTGAGTTATTGTGGCTCAGCCGAGCAAGTATTTCAAACATCTAAAGGCAAACTTTTAAAAATACCCGGTGTTGGCGAAATCTCCATCGAAGCCATAAAAAATGCAGACACCTTTCGGGAAGCTGAAAAAGAATTACTGAAAGCTGAAAAAGAAGACACAGAAATCATCTTCTTTACTGATAAAAAATATCCCCATCGCTTAAAGGCAATTGACGATGCGCCCGCACTCATCTATTACAAGGGCAATCAAAATCTAAATGTTGCCAAATCAATTGCTATTGTAGGAACGCGCCAGGCGACTGAATATGGTAAACACATAGTTGAAAAAATTTGCGAAGATCTTATTCCACATCAGGCGCTAATTGTTAGTGGCCTGGCTTATGGCATTGATATTCACGCACACAAGTCGGCCCTTAAAAATGGCCTGGCAACAATTGGCATTATGGGTAGCGGTATGGATGTTATTTACCCCGCTGTTCATAAGGACACCACAAAGAAAATGCTTGATCATGGGGGCTTAATTACCGAGAATAAATTTGGCACCAAGCCTGATGCGCATAACTTCCCAGCTCGCAACAGGATTATTGCCGGCATGTGTGATGCACTTATTGTTGTAGAGGCTGCAGAAAAAGGTGGCGCACTAATTACAGCCGAGATTGCCAACAGTTATAACAAAGACGTATTTGCAGTACCTGGAAATTTAGGTCAAACCTATTCGGATGGTTGTAATAAATTAATCAAGATTAATAAGGCGAATCTATTCACATCGATTAAAGACCTTGAGTATATTATGAATTGGTTGCCACAAGTTGGCGGCACGCAAACCACACTTGAACTAACAAGCTTTGAGCCAGACGAACAAAAAGTGCTGACTATCTTAAAGGAAAGAAAAGCACCGGTAATGATTGACGAATTGAGTTTTAAATCGGATTTACCACCCAGTCAATTGGCCTCACTCCTGCTTACGCTTGAATTTAAAAATGTTGTGAAGTCCTTGCCGGGAAAGATGTATACATTGAGATAATGAATAATTCGAAATTGACAAGTGATAATACTAAAATATTTAAGTAGGTGTAACTTCAATGCGGAAAAATTTCTCCCGCTAACTTAATTGCCTTTTCAAACTCAACGTAATTTAAATCTGGTGCAACTCCTTCAGTTTTAAGAAATGACAAAATAGTTTCAGTTGCCATGTTGCCAACCAATTCATCCTTAGCCATGGGGCAACCACCAAATCCTTTAATCGCTCCGTCAAATCGCTGACAACCCGAATTAAAAGCAGCTTCTACTTTTTCAAGTCGCGTTGTCGGTGTTGAATGCAAGTGGGCACCAAATTCAACCTTCGGAAATTTCTTGGTAAGAGTTTTAAATAAGTATTCAATCTGTTCTGGTTCAGATACTCCGATGGTATCAGCTAATGAAATAATTTCTATTTGTAATGTAGACAGGATATCAGCAAACTTCTCCACAACTTCAACATCATAAGGATCGCCATACGGATTACCAAACCCCATGCTTATATAGACAACCTGTTTTTTGTTATGCTTTGCGCAAAGCTCTTGAATCTCTTGCACCGAATTAAGGGCGTCAACAATCGACTTGTTAGTGTTGCGTTGCTGAAAAGTTTCTGAAATAGAGAGTGGAAACCCTAGGTAATTTATCTGATTAAAAAAACAGGCGTTTGTTGCACCCCGTGTGTTAGCTACAATGGCTAATAATTTTGTATGTGAACTTGCTAAATTTAATCGTCCGAGTACCTCGGCAGTATCGCGCATTTGCGGAATTGCTTTTGGGGAAACAAAACTCCCAAAATCAAGCGTATCAAAACCAACTTTTAACAGTTGATTAAGGTATAAGACTTTTTTTTCAGTTGGAATAAAATCCTCCAGACCCTGCATCGCATCGCGCGGGCATTCAATAATTTTCATTAGACAAAAGTAGGTAACTCAAGGTGAAGGAAAAATTAAGTCGATAGTCGTTTATATGTACCATTTAACTGAAAAATAACACACTATTTTAAAACAGATGGATTAACTTGGCGAGAGAATAATTTTAAGACATGCCGTTACCTTCATTAGGTGGTTCATTGGGTTACAAAAGAGCCGCACATTTATTGCACCGAGCCTCCTTTGGGCCCACCAAACTGCAAATCGATTCATTTGCCACGCTCACAGCTGCGCAAGCGGTTGCGTTATTATTTCAACAACCACTGCCCGATCCTGTGTTACCGATAGATCCGGAAACCGGGACTGAGTGGGTAATAACTGGAACTACTGAGGCCAATAGTGGTGATAGCGACTTGCAAGAATTTTTTAAGGGTTGGTTTATGGGGCAAATGTTAGGCCTTGGCGTTCCCCCATCATTTAAATTGGCGTATGCTACTCGCGAAAAGATTGTTTTCTTTTTACATACGGTGCTTACAACAATACAATCAAAAGTAGATAACAGCCGCTCACTCTACTTTCAAAACCAGCTTTTCCGAAAATTTGCTTTCGATAAATTATTACCGGTTGATTACAACCTAAAAACCCTTACAAAAAAGATAAGTGTGGATAATGCTATGCTGCGCCTGCTTGATGGCAACCTGAACGTAAACGGAAGTGTGAACGAAAACTATGGCCGCGAACTTTTAGAACTATATAGCATCGGGCGTGGATTGGAAGGAACCCTGCCGCCTGCCACCGTTCCGGGTGACTATTTTAATTTTAAAGAGCAAGATGTTCGCGCAGCAGCGCAAGTTCTTACTGGCTGGACATTGGATACAACATTTTCAAACTTCGATAATACGGTTGATCTTGACCTTATCGGCACTCAAAAACTTCCGCGCGGAAAAGTGAGAGGTTCAGCCACTAATGCGAGTAGTCACGACAATACAGTAAAGCAATTCAGCGAGCGATTTGGTAATGCTACGATTCAACCTGATCCAACTTTATTATCTGGCACAAATGCTACAGAGGCTAGTGCGTATGATGAAATTAGTCAGTTGGTAGAATTGATTTACTCCAAGCCTGAGACTGCCCGCAACTTTTGTCGCAGAATTTATCGCTACTTTGTTTATCACGATATTACTCAAGCCATTGACAACACCGTCATTTCAGAAATGGCAAATACTTTAGTAACTAATGGCTACAAAATTCAGCCTGTGTTGGAAGATTTATTTAAAAGCCAACACTTTTACGATGCGGCTGCTGGCAATAATGACGACAACTTTGGTGGTATCATTAAATCACCATTGGATTTGATGATAGGAACACTTCGGATTTTTAATGTTCAATTTCCTGATCCGGTCGCCAACGCTACTGAATATTATGAGAAAACAGCGGAGCTAACCCGCCTGCTTAACGGAATGGGCATGCAGTTCTACGAACCTTTTGATGTAGCCGGGTATGATGCATTTCATCAATTTCCAATCTACCACCGCAGTTGGATTTCGACCAACTACCTTGCGCGCAGGTATGAATTTATTCGCACACTTGTGTCGGATAATCAAACTATGCCGGGAGCCTTGAATATTGATGTGGTTTCATTTGTGCAAACTAACATCAGTAATGCAATTGCCTCGGATGCTAAAGCGCTGATCATTGAGCTTGCAAAATATTTTCTACCACTCTCCGATAATTTAACCTATGATCCTGCATTGGATGATGGTTCAGGTTTAACAGCCGAGCGATTGAACTATTTCTTAACTGCCTTTTTAAAGTCTCCACAGATTGATGCTGACCCTGAAGGCGCGTGGTCATTCCGGTGGAACAATCCGGTTGACATGGAAGTGGTACGCAGGCAATTAGAAAATTTATTTAACAGTATGCTTCAGTCCCCTGAGTATCAACTTTATTAATCCGTAGAATGAAACGTAGAAAATTCATAAAGCAACTTTCTCTGGCCGCGGTGCCTATTACTTTAGTAGGTATACCTATTAAGCTGATGGCCGAAAATTCCTTAACTAGAATGGCCGAACAAAGTACGAACGATCGGGTGCTTATTATCCTGCAACTTCATGGTGGTAATGATGGACTTAATGCTGTAATACCTGTTGAAGCTTACGACTTATATTATAAATGGCGGGCAAACATTGCGATACCTGCAAAAAATAGTATTCGGAAAATGATTCAACTTGATAGCACGTTACCTTCAAACGCGCAAGTTGGTCTACATCCAGACATGATTGCCATGAAAGACTTATATGACCGTGGGCGGATGGCGCTTGTGCAAGGCGTGTCATACAAAAACAATAATGGCTCGCACTTCCGTGGCCGGGATATCTCTTTCATGGGTGGTGGCTTCGATGATTATTTTTCTTCAGGTTGGGTAGGTCGCTATCTGCAAGAGGAGTTTGCTCCAAAAACCTATCCGGATGATTTTCCTAACCCTGAAATGAAAGATCCCCTCGCGATTGAAATGGGTAGTGATGTGTCTTTGATTTTCCATCAGGAAGCAAATATTCCAACGTCAATTTCATTAAATGATCCCCAAAGTTTTGCCAAATTGGTTGAAGAACTTGAAGGGTTTATCGATCAGGGAGTTGATCCGCGAGGCAAGCCTCCGGTAGCACTTGAAAATTCTCCTTACGGAAAAGAACTCAACTGGATTTTAGGACTTGAAGATAAATCGCAAGATTATGCCGAGCGCCTTTATGATGTTTACAAAGCAGCATCGGCAACTTCGGTAACGTATCCTGAACGATATCCATTCAACGCACCTAAAGGCAGCATGCGAAATGGATTGACTCCACAATTACAATTAATAGCGCGCCTGTTAGATGGAGGTGGCTCAGGATTAGGCGTAAAAACAAAAGTGTTTCTTGTTAAGATGGGTGGCTTTGATACCCATGCCGAGCAAGTTGAAAGCTATGACCCAACTATGGGGCAACATGCAGCACTCATGTATCACATCTCGTCTGCAATGAAGGCATTTCAAGATGATTTAAAAGCGCGTGGGCTTGAAGATAGAGTATTAACGGTCACTACCTCTGAATTTGGAAGACGTGTTCGTGCAAACGGAAGTTATGGAACTGACCATGGTACAGGTGCACCCGTAATGATTTTTGGTAAAGGGGTGCAACCCGGTGTAGTGGGTGTTGTACCAGATATGAATCTTCAAAATGTAGAAATGCAATTTGATTATCGGCAAGTATATGCTAACCTATTGCGAGATTGGATGCTGGTGGACGAAAGCAAAATAAACAGTGACATTTTCTTTAAAGACTTTTTGAACGGTTCTAAAGAGGAAGGGGCAGGAAACTATGAGCCCTTGCCATTGGCCACGCAAGTTATTTCCGGTGTTCAGGAAGGCTTCATTAATAGTCGATTCAGCCTGGAGGCTTGTCATCCAAACCCTGCCACTGAGTTCACAATTATTCCATTTAAGATTAATAACATAAATCTTGTTGACATCACGCTAAAGGATAGTCAGGGAAGAACGATAAAGACCTTGCTTCATGAGGAACGGACAGCGGGAGAATATTCATTGCGAGTTGATGTTACCGATTTGCTTCCCGGTATTTATTTTTATCAACTGAAAACAGGATTCTTTCACGACACTAAAAAACTTATTGTCACCCGATAATTTATGAAAAAACTTTTACCCCTCATCCTCCTGCTCAGTGTTGCTCTTGTAACAAATGCTCAAAAAAGAAAAAAACCAGGTGGCATCGCGTCAAAGCCAAGTCAGCAGAGTAAGTTTTTAGAGAAGCAGTTTTGGTTAGGCTTTAAGGCCGGTACAAACTTGTCAGAGGCCACGCCTATCAAACGATATACAGTAACAACTCCAACTAATTATGCGCAAGCGTTGAATGATAAAGTGTATGACTCCTTTAGCAAAACAGGAAGTCAGGCAACTCTGGAGGCAACGTTTTACTATAAAGGTTTTTCGTTCAGCGTTCAGCCTACTTACAGACATAGTCGTTTTGCGTATTCAAACAAGTTTCAATGGATCAATCCAGATAA
>JBBSBG010000126.1:0-8146 GCA_038251495.1 Cytophagales bacterium | reverse complement strand
TTCTTCAAAGGCGATCCTGAAATTCCATCTTATGTCAGATAATTTATGAGTGACGAGCAAACGGCTATTCGAACTACCTATTTCAGCATTGCTGGAAATACCGCGTTAGCAATTGTAAAAGGGCTCGCAGGCGTTTTTGGAAATTCTTACGCATTGATTGCCGATGCAATAGAATCCACTACAGACATTCTTGCATCGCTGATTGTGCTTTTTGGATTCAAGTATGCAAAACGGCCAGCCGATGAAAATCATCCGTACGGCCATGGAAAAATTGAACCTTTGATAACTTTTCTGGTAGTCGCGTTTCTTGTGGTATCGGCTACCATCATTGCCTATCAGAGTATTATCAACATTCAAACTCCGCACGAAAGTCCCAAAGCATGGACGCTTTTAGTGCTGGGTGTTATAATTGTGTGGAAAGAAATCTCGTATCGCATCGTAATTAAAAAAGGTAATGAAACGAATAGCACGTCCTTAAAAGCAGATGCCTGGCACCATCGCAGCGATGCGGTTACTTCCGTGATGGCGTTTATCGGAATCTCTATTGCTATTTATTTTGGCGAAGGATTTGAAACAGCTGATGATTGGGCAGCTTTGCTTGCATCAGGTTTTATCTTATACAATAGCTACTTGATATTTCGTCCGGCCTTGGCTGAAGTTATGGATGAAAATCTTTACAATGATTTGGTTGAAGAGATCCGGAAAGTATCATTAACAGTAAGGGGTGTGTTAGGAACTGAAAAATGTTTTATCCGAAAGACAGGTATGAAGTATCATGTGGATCTGCATGCGATAGTAAACGGGGAAATTTCAGTAAAAGAAGGGCATGATTTGGCGCACAAGCTTAAGGATACCTTGCGATCTGAAATACCTACCTTAGGTCACGTGCTTATTCATATTGAGCCACATCTTAATCTTATGCAAATCCACGATAAGTGATTGTGTCGTAACCACACCTTAATAATGTCGTATTAACACCCCGCGAAGCACCGCTATGTTTACGTGCTTTGAATTGAGAAAACAAATTGAAGTTATTTCTCAAAATGCCACACTTTTTATAACAAACCTTTGTTGCTAAAACCTAAACCGTAAAAAAATCCATGAAAAACAAAATTCTATTTGTCGTAAGTCTTCTTTTTGCATTGATGTTTATTAACGCGGGTCTCAACAAATTTTTTGGCTATATGCCGATGCCCGATCCTTTGCCCGAGGATTTGATGGCTCTCTTTACCGCGATTTCATCATTGGGTTGGCTTTTACCATTAATTGGAGTTGCCGAAGTTATCGGAGGAATATTAGTAATCATACCTAAATACAGATCACTTGGTGCAATCATTATTTTCCGGTAATGGTGGGCATACTGCTTACACATATCGTGAATGTACCCGCTTCGCTACCGATAGCAATTGTTTTAATGGCAATTAACCTTTGGATAATTTTTGAGAATAGGGAGAAGTATCTACCGATGATAAGGTAAAAAAATTTAATTGATTAGTGGCAATTTTCATCTGTCACTAATCCTTCCGACATTAGAAGGAAAATGATTTCATGAAAACACCCAACGATACCCGCATTGCTGTTCTGATTGATGCCGACAACATTCCTTCTGCAAATATTAAGGCAATGATGGAAGAAATTGCCAAGTATGGAACGCCCACCTTTAAGCGAATTTATGGCGACTGGACCAAGCCCAATCTTGCAGGTTGGAAGAATGTGCTTTTAGAAAATGCGATAGCACCCATTCAGCAATACGGCTACACTACTGGAAAGAATGCAACTGATTCGGCTATGATTATTGATGCGATGGATATTTTATATTCCGATAAGGTGGATGCCTTTTGCATTGTTTCCAGCGACAGCGATTTTACAAGGCTTGCCACTCGATTGCGCGAAGCCGGCATGATGGTGATTGGCATGGGCGAAAAGAAAACCCCCAATCCTTTTATAGTTGCGTGCGATAAATTTATCTACATAGAAATTTTGGAGATGCAGTCTGATGACGATAAAGAATCAAATGACAAAGAGAATGGTGGGCGAAATAAAACAGTCAAGCATCGTGAAACGCTTAAACGAGTTGACAAAGAAACAATTCAATTAATTTCCACTACTATAAGTGATTTGGCGGATGATAGTGGCTGGGCTTTTTTGGGGGAAATTGGAAATTTAATTTTGAAAAAGCGCCCTGACTTTGATCCGAGAAATTTTGGATTTGGAAAATTAGCCTTGTTGATTAAAGACATTGAAAAGTTTGAGGTAGATGAACGCCAGACTGAGAAAAAAGGTATCAAGCTTGTTTACGTGCGAGTGAAATGAAGATGCACCATTAAACTAAATAGTATCCACTCTTTGAAGATTTCGATCGCCCGAATGAAAACTTACCGTATGGCGAATTACTTGTAAATGAAATTTTGAAAATATCAGAAAACGCAATGACACAAGATCATTGTTTCCCTGCTACTGAGTTAGCGCTTAATGCTCAGAAGAAGACGGATTGAGGTAGTATTACTTTGGATTAACAAGAATAATAACTTCCTCTGGCACAATAGATTTTCAAAAGTTTTATATAGAAGCAAGAAATCAATTTGCCCAATTGAAATTAGAACTTTATTTGAAAAGATAAGCAACTAGTGTGAGGTTAATCATTATGTGGACTTCACCCTAGCAAAAATTCAAATCTCGAAGGGATTTAATCATCAAGAACACTGTATGAAATGCGATGGTATTAATGACTTGTAAAGCAAAAACCCCGAATAGGTTCAACTTAGCGAAGTATTTGGGTGCAGGTACTTCTGGATGAGTTTCGCACCGTTATAAACCATATTTTTTTATCTGTATGATTTCTGCAAAATTTGGTTCGCCCGTGTATGGATTATGTATTCAACATACTTGCGGCTTCCTGATCAAGCATAACAAAGCCTTCTGTTATTAAATTGACTACACTTACCGGAATATCTTCGGTTGCAATTACCTTTAATCCCGTTGAAAGAATAGCAGCCTTCTTCAAACCACTCGCCATCACAACGGGTAGTTTAGCTTCGCGCAGATGTTTTAATCCCAGCGTAATGCCGTTAGAAAGTGAAGTGGCTTTAGAAAAATATTTTTGTCCCACTTTTTTTGTCTCTTCGGCTAACTCGCTTACATGAGCATAGCTTTCAAAGGAACTGCCGGGTTCATTCATGCCAACGTGGCCGTTGGTGCCAACGCCAACTAACATAATATCCAACCCACCATTATCTTCAATCAATGAATTGATACGTCCGCATTCTTTATAGAGATCGGCTGCGGTTACATCAAAGAAAACTACTTGTTCCTTTTTAATACTGAGCGGAGCAAAGCAATCTTTATGAAGCATAGATAAGCAGGAACCTGAATCAGTTGGATCAATACCCAGCCACTCATCTAAACTTAAAAAGGTGCACTGGCTTAGGTCAACTTCTTTGGCGTCAATAGCTTGTTTCAAAGATTCAAAAACACCGATGGGTGTATGGCCGGAAGCAAGGCAAATAAGTGAATCAGGTTTTGATTTTACATAATCAATAATTAACGCAGCCGTTGCTTTGCTTAAAGATTGGTAGTCTGGATGGATTTCAATTTTCATAAATTAAATGGAGTTACGCAAAGGTTGAAAACTTTACTATAAATGGACGGGTCTGACCCCTGTTGCTTGCCTAAGTCAAGTAAATTAATTTTAAGGTAACAACCTTCACCGGTTAAAAAATTAAGAAGACGATAAATTATTGCAATTATAACTCAACCTTAGTGTATAATGATCTATGACAATGAAAAAGCCTTTCATTATCAGGGGTTTAAAATCAATTTTATTGGAGCGGCTAGAATTAGTACGGAAGGCAATTATGTTATATAGAGGAGATCCTCTTAGGCTCAATAATTTTTATCAAAATTACAACACGGTTAAACTTCTCCTGCTAAGGCAGGAAGCAAGGCGGAAAATGATTGATAAGACAATCGATGAGAGAAAAAAATATCTATGGAATTACTGGCTGATTTATGGCATACGATTTAGGCTTCTGGTCCTTGAAATACTTTCTCTTTTCAACCAATTTACTTGGCCGAACGAAAACCATTTCATACGCTTCTTTCAACGAATTGGAATTTTTAACGTCCTTAACAATGGCCATCCATTCGTGAAAACAAAGATATATCGGATTGTATGAATTCACCGGTGTGGATATTCCATAATGCGGTTTTTCCTCTTCGGCCTGAAATGTTCCGAACATTCGATCCCAAATAATAAAAGTAGATCCATAATTTTTATCAAGGTACTTTTCATTTCGTGCGTGATGCACCCGATGATGGGAGGGTGTTGAGAAAATATATTCAATTGGTTTTGGCAATCGTTTGATATACTCAGTATGTATCCAGAATTGATAGAGCACTCCTATTTGGTGACAAATCAAAAACATGATTGGATGAAACCCTGCTAATGCTACTGGTATAAAGAATATTATCTTAATATGTTGCGTCCATCCTAATCTGAAAGAAACTGACCAATTATATTTTTCTGATGAGTGGTGAGTAACATGGGTAGCCCACCAAAATCTGTTTTCGTGTGCTACCCGATGAGCCCAGTATCGCCAAAAATCAATCCAAATATAGCATAAGATGTAGGCCCACCAGGCAAAAGGAAAGCTCCAGAAAACCAGGTTATAGAAAAAGAGAACGAATACAAACGTTGCTATCTTAAGCACAGCGCTAATGGCTACATTGCCAAGGCCAATGGCAGTGGCCGCTAACGTATCTTTGCCATCATAATAATCTTTCTTCTTATAATAACTTATAATCCATTCGAGTGTAACCAACGCAATCATAACGGGTGCAGCATACAGGATAATATTCGGTAGGTCGATTGATAGCACCTGTTCTATGGTGAGTTTTTCTTTATTCATGTTTTTCAATTAATGAGAGACTCTTTCTGCAAGCATGTTAACGATTTGTTTCTATTATACTAGTTCGTTTTGAAAGGCATATCGTTTGCGCCATGGTTATCATGTCAAATACCATGCAGCAAAATAGTGTGCTACTAACTATGTAAATGTAAGACGTTTGAATAAATGGGCTACCCGATTTACATGTTGGTGGGGAGATTATTTCTCATTCAAGGGGAAAAGTTTTCGCATGGTCGCATACTGTGGAACGTTTTTTTCTATAAAAAATTAGTAGTAAGTTTTTATTTCTATCTTTAAGGCATCTCTAAAAACCTTACTTTATTTCCCTGGCCACCAGTGCAGGCAGGCAGAAGAGGAGGGTAAGATGATTTTTTAGAGTTGCCCTTTAGTGTAATGTTATAAAAATAAATGACTACAAGAAATGTGTGTATTTTTATGATAGTACAGGGAGCCTTAACGAACACCCCAATTAGTAACTTTTATTCAGGTTGCATGGCAATTTTAATCACCACATTAATAAGATTACGATGGAACTAAGTTCAATTGCAGAAAATCTGCGAGATAGTTTTTTAACAAACTTCAATCTTTTCGTTAAGCAAGTTCCAAATATTATTCTCTCAATCCTTATAGTTTCAGCCGGAGCGCTCTTAGCCACTTTCTTATCTAAGCTTTTTCAAAAGGCAGTTTCGAGAAAGGTTCATGACACGTTAATGGTAAATTTTCTTTCAAAATCGATTAAGCTTACGCTGATTGTTATTGTTGCCATGTTTGGATTGAAGGTGGCAGGACTTGATGGTGTAGCTACTGGAATACTAACTGCAGCGGGTGCGTCCGCGGTGATATTCGGATTCGCGTTTAGGGATATTGGAGAAAATTTTATATCAGGGGTAATTCTTTCTTTTAACAGACCCTTCAAAATAGAAGACACAGTTAGTATAGGAGATATTTTTGGCAAAGTAAAGGCAATGGAGTTTCGATATACAAAATTAAAAACCTTTGATGGACGCGATGTATATATACCAAATAGTGATTTAATAAAAAAGGCGGTTTTCAATTATACAGAAGATGGATACTTTCGGCTTGATTTTACAGTTGGAGTTGCTTACGAAGAAAAAATTGGCGATGTTGAAGAGTTGATTTTAAAAACAGTACGAGCTACAAACGGAGTTATTGAAGACGCAACCCACGAAACGTTCGTTACCGCTGATGAACTGGCCACCAGCACGGTTAACCTTAGAGTTTTCTTTTGGGTAGAAACGATTGAATATAGAAAACAATCTCTAAAAATTAAAAGCGATGTGGTGGCAAATGTAAAAGAAGCAATCATTGCAAACGGTATGAATATGCCAGCAGATATTAAAGAAATAAAATTATATGGTAGTCAAAACGCCATCCCGATTACCATAAAAAAAGAAGATTAAATACTCCATTTTACGCTGCGCCATTTGTTGGCATGGTTGTTATCTGGTAAAATTTCTATCTTTCTTGTAACCCAATATTATAATGACAAGATTTTTTCAAGAAGCTAATAAAGCCAGTATAGGCATGAAGGTTAAGGAACCAGTGCTTACGGTGGTTGAGAAAATTGAAGGCTGGGTAAATACATTTATTACGATGATACCCAATATGGTGGTATCTATAATTTTATTTATAATTTTCTTGCTATTAGCACGCTATGGCAGTCAATTATTAACTAAACTTTTTTCAAAAGCTTCGGATAATAAAGCATTGAAAAACCTTTTCTCCACAACTACTTATGCAAGTATTCTGGGCATTGGGTTGTTTATTATTCTTGGTGTATTGGGCCTTGATAAAGCCGTTACCTCGCTTTTGGCTGGCATAGGTGTGTTAGGTTTGGCGTTAGGCTTTGCCTTTCAGGATATTGCGGCAAACTTCGTATCAGGTATAATTCTGGTTTTTAGAAGGCCATTTAAGATAGGAGATCTAATAGAGGTAAAGGGCATTTTGGGTGAGGTATCTCGCACAAATTTGAGGGTTACTATATTAGAAACGTTTCAGGGTCAGGAAGTGCATATCCCCAACAAGCATGTGATACAAGACGCAATTTATAACTACACAGTGCTGAAGCGAAGGCGTATCGATATATCGGTAGGAATATCCTATGGAGATGATCTTGAGAATGTTGAAAAAATTGTGGTTGAAACTATTAAAGGGTTGGATGGCGTTATTGATCATGATAATATAGGCTTTGACTATTCCGAGTTCGCTTCAAGCTCCATCAATTTCAACATTCGCTTTTGGATAGAATACCCTGGTCAGCCAGGTTATCTAACAATGAGAAGTAAGGCAATTAAGGCAATCAAAAATGCATTTGACAAAGCTGGAATTACAATACCGTTTCCAATAAGAACATTAGATTTCGGAATAAAGGGTGGTGAAAAACTTTCTGAGATGGGATTAATCACTAAAAATGAATAACCTAGGCAGAATTTGGCTAGTATCTTTTCGAGTCATTAATGAGTTCTTCCAATCATTCCTAACGTGAATATTTTATTTTTTCATTCCAGTAACCAGCTATTTGCATAACAATCGTGCATGGTTGAGCCTAACCAACAATTATGAAGGTAATTCACAAAGTTTGCTCTTAACCTCAGCCACCCCGATAGCTATCGAGCGAACTGAAGCCCTCTCTTAAAAATTTAAAAAAATGAGGGTTAAAGTGTAATTGAACATTATATTTGCACTCCTTTTTGAAATGATGTACTAAAAAAGGAATATTTCAACTGTCCAAGGAGAGGTGGGTGAGTGGCTGAAACCAACAGTTTGCTAAACTGTCGTACGGGTTAAACTGTACCGGGGGTTCGAATCCCCCCCCCTCCGCAGAATTGAGCTTAAGCTTCGTTCTTATTTATTGCTAACTATTAATCTGTAAGTAAGGATAATTTTTAGCGTAGTCTGGTCTCATAGCTCAACTGGATAGAGCAGCTGCCTTCTAAGCAGCAGGTTGCTGGTTCGACTCCAGCTGGGATCACATGTTGGTTGTTAAAGATGTTTTTATATCTTCGCGGCTTAATTAATTGTTCGGGTCATAGTCCCGATGAAAAATCGGGATAAACTCCGCCCGGTATCGCATGATGTTTGGCATCATAGAATAGATACGAATCTGAGTTTGATAATAGTTCGGGTCGTAGTCCCGATGAAAAAATCGGGATAAACTCCGCCCGGTATCGCATGATGTTTGGCATCATAGAATAGATACGAATCTGAGTTTGATAATA
>JBBSBG010000125.1:0-8148 GCA_038251495.1 Cytophagales bacterium | reverse complement strand
GTTGCCCCCCGAATGCGCACTGACACTCCGCCCCCTGGGGTACCCGAAGATTGGGTTACTTGCACGCCTGCTGCCTGCCCTTGCAATGCCTGATCTAATCCACTAACCGAAATACCTTCTATGGATTTGGAACTTATTGTTGAAATAGCCCCGGTAATATCGCGTTTTGAAATGGAGGAATAGCCCACCACTACAATCTCGTCAAGCTCACTGGCCGACTCTGCCAATTGTATTGACATGGTTGCTTGCCCGGTGTAAACCAACTCTTGAGTTTTATACCCCACAAAGGAAAATACAAGGGTATTTCCCGCTGTTACTTCAAGCGAGAACACACCCTCTACATCGGTAACTGTACCTTTGCCGCTATCTTTAATCACCACATTTACCCCGGGCAAGGTTTCCTTATCGACAGCCGAAACCACCGTGCCGTTAAGACGTGCTTGCGCAGAAATTAAATGGGGGAAAAAAAGTATTAGTAAAAAGTAAATTCTTCTCATTAAAATATCTAGTAGCGATAAAGTTAAAAATTAAACAGAAAAGTCGCGCACGAATGTATTTCTATAACATCAATTATTGCAAAATTTGTCGGCAAGCTGGCTATTTTCTGATACCAATTGAGTGAAATTTAATATCTGGCGTTACGCACTCGTGCATCCCTTTGCGGCTTCGAGTCTTCGTGGTAAACGAAACTTCGAATTTTAAGCCAAAAGGCCACTAAGTTTTGACAAAAAAAATTGTTCGCACGCAACTCAAGTTAGTGAGGTGGCCTAAAATTTATTGAATGCATAGCCCAAAAAAATAAAAACGCACGCGCGAATGTTTTGTTTAACCTTTTTGTTAGTCAAACATCTTTTAATAATAAAATTAAAAACCTATCATGACTGCACTTGACATTTGCTTGCTTCAATGGGGTACTTACAATCGCAGAATGCAAAAAGTAATGGATTCTATAAAAGATGAAAATTTTAATAAGCCAACCGTGCCCGGTGGTAATTCTCCCTCCTGGCTATTAGGGCATCTTGCCGACACCGATGATAAATTGCTTGAATTATTTGGAATAGGAAACAGGTTGCATCCTGAGTTGGAGAAAATTTATCATCACGAACCAGGCACTAATCAAAACAATCATTTATCCAAAATGGAATTAACGACCAAGTGGAAAGAAATTGTAGGCGAACTCGATCAGGCTTTTAAAGCAATGAGTGAATCTGAATGGCTAGCAAGACATACCACTGTAACCGAAGAGGATTTCAAAAAGGAACCGCACCGCAATAAATTGAACGTACTACTAAGTAGAATTACACACAAGGCATCACATCTTGGGCAAATTGCCGTGCAGACAAAGTGAACTGATAATTTAATAGTCTTTTAGCCAATGATTCACTGATTAATAATTGCCTATTCATTGGTGGAGTCGTTTGCTGATTAGAAACGTTTCAGGACTTTTCAAAAAATAAGTGAATCTGTTGCTTCCAAATTCTATTCCCAAGAAAGAATTCTTAAGAAACTAAAACTTCATCTCTTGATAATCTGCGTCTCAATAGATTTAAGTATTGTTGCAACATGACAGTTGCACCGCCAAATTATTTATATCCTGACTTGCCAAGTGGGCTAAACCACCATCGGATTCCAATCATAGAAGCTACCCCCAATTCAGTAAAAGGTTTTGGTTGGTTGGTGGATGATCCGGCAACCTGTAAACTTGAAATTGCACGCTGGCCTGCACAAGGTTGGAGACCTGTTGATACGGATAGTGGCGATGAAGGTGGAACAACTGAGGGAATTTTTTCGAGTGAATGGAAAGGAGAAATTCTTTATGGAAGCAATGAAGCGGTTGGTGGTCACTACATACTTGGATATAGCGAAGATCCAACTATAGCATCTGAAAAAAAAATAAGTGTACCCAATAAAATTTTATTGTGGCACGCCAATTATCATCCTGATGGTGGTCAATTTTTTTTTCCAATTGACAGGCGACCTTTTTTGGTTCCGGTAGCTTTGCCGGGCGATGACATTAGACCCGAAAATTTTATCTGCTTTTTATGTGATGGCACACAAGGACTTTACATTCATGCAAACATTTGGCATGAAGGCGTTTTTGCCATTCATGGTAAGCAACGATTTCTCGACAGGCAGGGCGCTGTACATGCGCGGGTTTCTGTTGACTTTGCACGGGAGTTCAATTGTTTGCTGGAAATACCATTAGATTCCATTTCTGGCTAATAAACTGCTTTCGATTGCCGGGCATCAAGGATATTGCTATCTTGAATTTTATGTCTATCCAAATTAAATAGCCTCCACATGAATACTCGCAGAGACTTCTTACAAAAAATTGGCGTAACTGCCTTTGGACTTTCTTTAATTCCAACAACAAGTAGAGAAAGCGTCTTGATCAATTCGAATGAACAACAAGTACCGATTTTACGGGTTGCCATCATGGGATTGGGAAGTTACGGAACACGCGTAGCGGAGGCTATGAATGATAGCAAACGCGCAAAGCTTGTTGGAGTTATTAGCGGCACACCTTCCAAAATAAAAGACTGGCAAAGCAAATATTCAATACCCGAAAAGAATTGTTATAACTATGAAAATTTTGATCGGATAAAAGATAATCCGGACATTGATGCTGTGTATATAATAACTCCAAATGCCTTGCATCACGATCAATGTATTCGGGTTGCCAAAGCGGGTAAGCATGTAATCTGTGAAAAGCCGATGGCGGTAAATGCAAAGGAGGGTCAGGAGATGGTTGATGCCTGCAAAAAGGCAAACGTAAAATTGTTGATCGGTTATCGAATGCACTTCGAACCGAAAACACTTGAAATAATCAGACTGAGAAATGAAGGTGCGTTTGGAAAAGTATTGTTCTTTCAGGGATTATGTGGCTTTATAATTGGCGACCCAAATCAATGGCGACTTAACAGGCAGTTGGCGGGCGGTGGCGCTATGATGGATATTGGCATCTATGCTGTTAATGGCTCGCGGTATATGATTGGGGAAGAACCCATTTATGTTACCGCTCAAGAGACTAAAACTAATCCTGAAAAATTTAAAGAAGGTGTAGATGAAACCATTCAATTTCAACTAGGGTTTCCAAGTGGTGCGGTTGCCTCCTGTTTATCAACTTATGCAATGAATAACCTCGATCGTTTTTTCTTAAATGGTGATAAGGGTTTCGCAGAAATGCAGCCTTCCACAGGCTATGGTCCTATTCAAGGTCGCACAAACAAAGGCGAATTGAATTTTCCGCATGTCACGCATCAAACTGTGCAAATGGATGAAATGTCGGACATTATTTTGAAAGGCAAGAAACCACTTGTACCAGTTGATGGCGAAGAAGGCGTTAAGGATATGAAAATTATTGATGCGATTTTTCTTGCGGTAAAAACGGGAAAGAAAGTGGATCTGAAATTATAATGAAAAGATCTTTGTGCATTCTTTGTGTCTCCGAGTCTTTGTGATTCTAAATGTTTCCAAAAAAAAATTAAACCACAAAGACACCAAGCGCACGAAGTTTCACAAAGTAATTTCTAAAGTGATCAATTAATCTCCTGCCACAATTTTTCCAGCAAACTCTTAGTTGCCAAAATACCATCGTGTTCACTCAACGGGCTTCCTTCATATTCAATTCCAATATATCCATTAAATCCTGATTCCTTGACGAGTTTCAACATTCTTCCGTAATCAATAACCTCTTCGTTACCTGCTTCATCGAAGCGGTATGACTTGGCACTAACTCCCATTGCAAAAGGCAACATTTCATTAACACCCAGGTAGCGATCATAAACATTTTCGCAGGTACCATCTTGTGTGCTTCCCCATTTAGCTGCAAGGCACCAGTTACCAAAATCCGGAAGCGTGCCACAATTTGGCATATCCACTTGCTTCATGATTTCTGCTGTCCATTGTCCATCCGAACTATAAAGTCCGTGATTTTCAATCAACACATTAATGTTCTTCGCTTTAGCGTAACCACAAAGTTGTTTTAACGCATCGATCATACCGGCCTGAACTTCTTCTCTACTTCCTTCACCAAACGCATTAATACGAATTGAATGACAGCCTAAAATTGACGCAGCATCAACCCATTTAAAATGATTTTCAATGGCTTGTTTTCTCGCCTCGGCATTTGGATTACCTAAGTCTCCTTCCTCATCAACCATAATGAGTAAACTTTTTACACCCAATGAATCTGCTTTTGCGCGCATACGCTCCCAAAAAATTTTGTTTGTGGCATGTTCCTTATAAAAAGAGTTTACATACTCTACTGCGCTAATCCCATAATCATTCTTCGCAATGCTAGCAAAGTCTTCTGCTTTTAAAGTACCGCTTTCCAACGCGCGATGTATTGACCACTGTGCCAATGAAAGTCTGAGTTCGGGATGTGAAGAATTTATAGCGGTTTCAGTTTTTGGTTTACACTGAATAAGTGTCAGGATTAGAAAAAAGGATAACACCAGGGTTAGCTTGTTAAAAGAATAATAATAAGATTTCATACTTCTAAACTAATGAATCCCCGTATCAAAACTTTGTTATTGCAGGAGAATTTCTGTTGCCGTATACTTGATCCCAGCTAATGATTTTTCTATGAAGCATAAAGTCCTTCTGTTGCTATTCTTGTTCTGTTCAGTCAGCGCCTTTTCTCAAGAGTCTTTCCGCAGGTGGCGGATTGCTAATCAGATTCGGCTCGACAAGTTTGACTTAATACTGCCGGAGGTGATGCGCGAGAATAAGATTGATATGTGGATTATCATGAACCGTGAAGGAAACTTTGATCCACTCTATCATTTCCTCGGAGAAGGCTATGTGGGGCATACGGGTTATTATATTTTTACTGATACCGGCAAACCACGAATAGAACGTGCTGTCCTGGGAATCGATGGCCATTTACTGGAAGAGTCAAAAGCTTACGATTATTTCGGATCGGAATCAGAGTTAAAAGATTTTGTAGCTAAGCGCGATCCCAAACAAATTGGATTGAACATCTCAAAAGATATTGGCGGTGCCGATGGCTTGTCATATTCAGGGCGACAAGAGTTGGCCGAAATTCTTGGAAGCAAATACGAAGCACGTTTTGTATCCGCTGAAAAGTTGTATTCTGATTTTAGATCGCGCCATGTAAACACCGAACTTGCTGCTTTCGCAGAAGCGGGAGATTATTCTTATCGCATTGCTGAACAGGCTTTATCCAATGATGTGATTACCCCCGGTATTACCACACTTGAAGATGTTGCCTGGTGGATGAAAGAACAACTTTTCAAAAATAATCTTGCCTCTTCATTTGGAATGCCATCAGTGTATGTAACCGGCCCATCCGGCATTGAAGCAACCTCTTCCGATCGTATCATTCAACGTGGCGATATTCTAATGCTCGATTGGGGCGTTGGATATATTGACTACTACACCGATATGAAACGAATGGCCTACGTTTTGAAGCCCGGAGAAAAAGAAGTTCCAAAAAGTATTCAACAGGCGTTTGATCAGGCAATAAAGGTGCGCGAAATTGTTACAAGCACTATTAAGCCTGGAGTAACCGCACAACAAACTATGGAGAATGTTTATAAAGCGCTTGAAGCAAATGGATTTCTACACATGAAAGAATTCAATAAACCAAGTTCAGAAAATAAAACAGATGTTATGATCGGTTGTCATTCAGTAGGTGATTGGGGACATGGCACGGGTCCATCCATCGCGCACTTTAATCCGGTACAATTAAAGTATACACTCAAGCCAACAAACTTATTATCTATTGAATTGTTTGCCTACACCAGCATGCCTGAATGGGGTGGAAAAAAATTAAGAATTCCGTTGGAAGACGATGCGGTTGTTACCGATCGTGGAGTTGAGTGGGTGTACCCAGTAAATCGAAAAGTATTACTGATTAAATAAATCAGACAAGTTCCGGTATATCAAGCTTTACGGTTGTTCCCTTGCCTTCTTCCGATTCAATTTCAATAGATCCGTGAAGCTTATCTACGGTCTCTTTAACAATGTATAGCCCAAGACCCGAGCCGGCACCATCATCGGTGGCGCGGTAAAACATGCGATACACATTCTTTATATGTTCTTTGGCGATGCCACGGCCATTGTCTTCGATTTCAAAATGCGCCATTTGATCGACCACACTCACATTGATTTTTATAACGGGATCGCGGCCATTTCTGTAGCGAATGGAATTTGAAATAATATTATTGAGAATCACTTTCAACCGCCAGCGATCACTATAAAAAGGACCTTCTTGTTTTATGTCTACAATTTTTTCAACCGCTTGCCCCGTAGAAGTCGCAAACTTTAATTGATTAAACGTTTCATCAATCAACTCTTCGAACTGAATTTCATCTTTCTTTACTTCTAACCGCGCGTTTCTTGATTGATCTAAAATCTCACGAATAAAATTATCTTGTTGCAAAGCGCTGCTATGAATCTTATCCAGATAGACAGCAGCCATTGCCCGATCTTTATCATTCTTAGCCAGATTAATCAAACCAAGTACCGAAGCAATTGGCGCCCGTAAATCATGCGACACACTATATACAAAATTATCAAGCTCATTATTTCTTTTGCTTAACTCCTTGGTACGCTCCTGTACCATCGTTTCGAGGTTAACATTGAATTTCGTTAACGCATTTTCTGCTTGTGTTCGTTCCGCTACTGTAGCTGCTAGCACGATTGCAGAAACGCTGATCATTCCAATAAAGATTTGTAGCAAAAGCATAGTCTCGTTTGCACTCTGTAGCAAGAATGGACCAACTCCTTGAATAGTAAAATAAATTGAGATCAGCGAGATGGTCAGCGCAAATGCGGTTGTTCCTAAAAAATTAGATCGAAACGCGGACCACAACATAAGTGGAATAGCCATGTATGGAAGCGCACGAACCAGTGTTGTATTAAAATATTGAAGTTGTAATAAAAAATAAATCCCAATCATACACGCAGCAAAAATTCCAAGCTCCAATATTCTTCTCGAATGAAATGAGAATTTCTGTTTTTGAAAAACAGTTAATATGAATGGCGTGAATAATAAAATTCCTACAACACTACCTACCCACCAGGTAAAACCATTTCTCAAGATCAAATCTGTTGAAATCACTCCGTTGAAGTACAAACTCAACGTGGCAAAGCTGGCGCCAATCATACACATAAAGAGCGCAACAAAAAGAAAGCGGAAGGTATCGATAGCACGCTTGAACGGATAAGAATCTTTTATCCAAACCTTCACCAAATAATTGCCGGCAAGAACTTCGAGCGTTTGGCCAAGGGCAATAAAACTGGAAATTGCGAGTATCGATTCCTGACCAAGGTCTTTATTATTCCAATAAGCCAGAATATTGGCAACCAATGCGCCTAATGCCACACCTGGCCAAGATGATCGGCCTAATAATATAATTAAGGCAAAAGCAATTCCTGATGGAGGCCACGCAGGCAGATCAGTTGTGTCCTTGAACGCAAGAAAATAGCCTAAGCGAGCAGCTAAGTAATAAAGGACTGCAGCCAGAACAATTTTAAAATCCGGCAAGTACTTAAGTGACAGTTTACGTTTCAAATTCAAAGCACTCATAATCAGACAAATATTATTATAAATATTGAGATATTCTAATCATATAATACGGTGGCTGCAACCCTCAAAAAATCTCTAAATTGGGTGCCTATGAGAAATTTGAAGAACCAGCTCCTTGTATCCTGCCTATTAGCAGCTATGACCCTTACTGCCCAACCTATTCCGTTGCCTGAACATCCACGCCCCGATTTTGAGCGGGCGCAGTGGCAAAACCTGAATGGAAGTTGGCAATTTGAATTTGACTCGCTTGATCAGGGCATTCAGAAGAAGTGGGCTGATGGAAATACGACTTTTTCGCACCGCATTACAGTACCCTTCCCATGGGGCTCGCAGTTATCGGGTGTAAAAGATATGGCTGACATCGCATGGTATAAAAGAGAACTTACTATCAGCCCTGAATGGAAAAACGAAAGAACATTTCTAACAATTGGCGCCTCCGACTGGGAAACAACCGTGTGGTTAGATGGAAAACTTTTAGGAACTCATCAAGGCGGTTACACACCATTCTCTTTTGATCTGACAGAGCATGTTACTTACGGCAAGCCTCAAAAATTAATTGTACGTGTAGATGACAAACGTAGAGATTTTAC
>JBBSBG010000124.1:0-8163 GCA_038251495.1 Cytophagales bacterium | reverse complement strand
TGCACTTACGTTTGTTTGTTCTGGAATTTCCATCGCTCAAAAAAAGAGTAAGTCAACAACTTCAGCGGCTCCAGTGGCAGCCATGGATTTTAATTCTTATTTCAAACCTGTTAAGTGGCGCAGCATTGGTCCCTTCAGAGGGGGAAGGTCTGTAACTGCCAGCGGGGTTGTGGGTGATCCATATACCTATTATATGGGCACAACCGGTGGCGGTTTGTGGAAAACAAATGATGCTGGCGTTAGTTGGAATAATATTTCGGATGGTTATTTTAAAACAGGTTCAGTGGGTGCCATTGCTGTTTCGGAAAGTGAACCTAACACTGTTTATGTGGGAATGGGTGAGCACCCGGTTCGTGGTGTAATGACGCACCATGGTGATGGAGTTTACAAGTCGACAGATGCCGGTAAGTCATGGACAAAACTTGGTCTTGACTTAACACAACATATTTCACGCATAGCGATTGATCCACGTAATGCAAATGTGGTTTTTGTTGCAGCACAAGGCGCCTTATATCAGAACACATCAGAGCGCGGAGTGTATAAGTCTATTGATGGTGGTGCAACCTGGAAGAAAGTATTATTTGTTGATGACAAAACAGGGTGTGTTGAATTATCCATGGATATGAACAATCCACAGGTGTTGTACGCAGCTATGTCGGAGTATGGTCGTTTACCTTGGAAAGTTATAAGTGGTGGACCGGGTAGTGGAATGTATAAGTCTGCTGATGGTGGAGAGACCTGGAATAAAATTCAAGAGGGTTTACCGAAGGAGTTGGGTAAGATGGCGATTGCCGTGTGTCGATCTAATTCTGATAAAGTGTATGCACTCATTGAAAGTGATTCTGATAAAGAGCAAGGTGGATTGTTTGTTTCAGAAAATGCAGGCAAGAGTTGGTTGAAGGTTACGAACGATCACCGACTTGTTCAACGAGCCTGGTATTATATTGAATTGTTTACCGATCCAAATGATGATAATACAATTTATGTGCTGAGTGCTCCGGCCTTGCGCTCTATCGATGGTGGCAAAACATGGGAACGCCTTGGCGGAACTCATGGCGATTTTCACGATCTGTGGATTAATCCAAAGAATTCTAAAAATATGATAATAGCCGATGACGGTGGCGCAGGTGTGTCATTTAATTATGGCGAAACCTGGAGTACTCAAAGCAATATGCCAACAGCACAATTTTATCGCATCAATGTTGATAATCAATTTCCATATAGAATTTATGGCGGTCAACAAGACAATAGCTCGGTTGTTATTTCAAGTCAGGCGTTTGGGAGTGGTGGCATTACAACAGAAAATTGGACTTCTTCCGCTGGTGGCGAGAGTGCTTTCTTAGCGTTTAATCCTGATGACCCACGGTATGTTATGGGTGGAAGTTATCAGGGCACGATTGAAGTACTGGATACAAAGGCGCAAGCGAGCACTAACATTATGCCTGCGCCAATTCAATACCTAGGAATGGATGCCAAAGACATCAAGTATCGTTACAATTGGAATGCGCCCATCATCTGGTCGAAACATGAACCCAATACATTTTATCATGGCTCACAATTTTTGTTGCGCACAACCGATATGGGAACTACTTGGACAGAAGTATCGCCTGATCTTACTCGCAATGAAAAATCAAAACAAGGAAAAGGCGGTGGTCCTTATACCAACGAAGCAGTGGGTGCCGAGAATTATGGAACGCTTGCATACGTAATTGAATCGCCACATGAAAAAGGAGTAATCTGGACAGGCAGTGATGATGGCTATGTGCATGTAACAAGAGATAATGGTGTGAGTTGGCAGAACGTAACACCAGCAGGATTGCAGGAATGTTTGATCAATGCGATTGAGGTTTCGCCATTCGATCCAGCTACAGCCTACATTGCTACCACCCGGTATAAGTTTAATGATCACACGCCCGGAATGTTTAAAACAACCGACTATGGAAAAACCTGGACTAAAATTAATAACGGAATTCCAAACAATGCATTTACACGCGTAGTGCGCGAAGATGTTAAGCGCAAGGATTTATTGTTTGCAGGAACTGAGTTAGGAATTTTTATCTCCTGGAATGGTGGACTTGATTGGTCACCTTTTCAATTGAATTTACCTATAACACCTATTACCGATTTGCGTGTGCATCAAGGTGATTTAATTGCTGCAACATCAGGGCGTTCGTTTTGGATTTTGGATGACTTGACATTTATACGTCAATACAAAAATGAGACAGCCACCTTTAAGCTGTTTGAATCTGCACCTGCTATGTTGGTGAATGGATATAGTGAAATGGATGGAGATGGAAGTGGTACTAATCCTTTTCGTGGCGTTAACCCAGCAACGGGTTTAGTCGTGTATTATCAACTTCCGGAATTGAAAGCAACTGATAACTTAACTATGGAGATAAAAGATGCCCAAGGAAACATGGTGCGATCATTTACTTCCATCAAAGATAGTACTAGGGAAGAATATGATGGGGCGCCACCTGCCGATCCAGCACTTTCAAAAGGTAAAGGTCTTAATCGTTTTGTGTGGAACTTACGTTATCCAACAATCTCTGGTGTGCCTAATGTTTATATTGAAAGCAGTTACCGTGGTCACAAAGCAATACCAGGTAAGTATACAATGACATTGAAAACTGGCGCACAAACTGCAACTACCAATTTTGAAATCCTATCAAACCCGTTGTACCCCACTGATGCTAGTACGTATCAAGAATATAACAGCACGATGAGTATGATGGAAGGGGAGGTAACAAAAATGCACAACCTGATCAATACGCTTAACGACAAGCGCATTCAATTGGAAGGAGCGATCAATATATTACCAGCTGAAGAAAAATATGCCACGCTCAAAAATGAAGGAAAAGCGCTGGTGCAAAAGATGAAGCAATGGGATGAAGATATGGTGCAACGGAAATCAAAAGCGTATGACGATGTGGAGAACTTCCCGAATAAGTTTACCGCTAACTACCTGTTTATGTTAAATCATACAGAAAGCGACATTCCAAAAGTTACCAAGCCAACAAAAGATCGGTTAGCTGAATTGACTGCAGAGTGGACAAAATTGAAAACCAGAGCGGATGAGATTTTGGATAAGGATATCCCTACTATCAACAAACAATTATGGAATTCAGGCATGGGCGCTGTTTGGAAGCGGTAGGCAGTAAACAGTCCACAGTCGACCGTTACTCTGTTGACTGTGGACTATAATTCACAATTCCATTTGCCATTTTAGGAAATATGAGTCCATGAAATGGTAATACCAGATACCAATAAATTCTTCCCCACAATCCTAAAGGGCGAAATGTTGCGATTTGGGTGAGTGTTTGTATGCCTTCAATATCTTTAATAGTGAACTCTAGCCAGGCTTCTCCAGGCAGTTTCATTTCGGCAAAAAGTAAAAGGCGGGTACTTTTCTTTTCAGCAATGAGTACTCTCCAAAAATCTAATGCATCTCCTGGTTTTAATTCAGTTTCGCTTCTTCTTCCTCTACGCAAGCCAACACCGCCAACCAGTTCATCAATAACTCCGCGGATTCTCCACAACCAATTTCCAAAATACCATCCGCGCTCCCCGCCTAGCCGCCAAAGATTTTCTATCACTTCCGATTTATTGCGCTTGAATTGAACAACACGTTTGTCCAGCAAAACCCCGTGTTGCGGCACTTCTATGTAGTTTAGGAAATCGTTATTCATCGTGCTCGATGAAATAGAATCTTTCCAACTGGAAATAATTTCTCCACTTTTAATTTTATTAAATGCTAATTCCAACGCCTCTTCATAATGAAAAATTTGAACAGGCACGAGTGCTTCAATCGCTTTATCGTGACAGACTACCTCATTCTTCATACTATCTACCAGCGTGCGTGCCAGCGTGTAAGAAGTTGAGGTTACAAAATATAACCAGAGTGAAGAAAGCTTTGGCGATAGCACCGGAACGGTGATGATCAAGCGTTTTAATCCGCGAACGCGAGCATAACCCAGCAGCATTTCTTTATATGTTAGCACATCTGCTCCGCCAATATCAAATGATTTATTATAAGTTTCTGGCCTCAGCATTACGCCTTGTAAATAATCTAGCACATTTCTTATTCCGATGGGTTGACATTTAGTTTTTAGCCACTTTGGAGCAATCATCACCGGCAATTTTTCAACCAGATCGCGAATAATTTCAAAAGAAGCACTGCCAGATCCTATAATAATTGCTGCCCGCAATACAGTCAATGGAATGAATGCGGTTGTCAAAATATCTTCTACATTTTTGCGTGAAAGCAGGTGAGTTGATAAGTCGTTATCATTGACAATTCCGCTAAGGTAAATAGTTTGTTTGGCGGAACTTTGATTTATGAGCGCGACAAAATTCTTTGCGGATTCAGATTCTTGTTCTGCAAAATCTTCGGATGAAGAACTCATTGAGTGAACCAGGTAGTAGGCAACATCATAGGTGGTAGGAACAACTTGCAATGATTCCGGCTTTGTAAGATCGACTTCGATAATCTCTAATCTCTTCTGCTCGGCTTCATTAAAATCAGCCCAGTCAAATCTGCGCTTGTCTCTTACCAAACAAATGATATGATGGCCATTGGCTAACAAACCAGGGAGCAACCGCCTGCCGATGTATCCCGTTGAACCGGTTAAAAGTATTTTCATTTTATTAAATTAATTTGTCCAAACTCAACCGTTAAACAGTTGACTGTGGACTTTTAGCCTAACGCTTCCTTATATACTTTAAGCACACGCTCACGTGCAAATTTATGATCTACAATTGGTTTAGGATATTCTTTGGTTTCAAACTCTGCTACCCAGTGTTTTATATACTTTAATTGAGGATCGAATTTTTCTGTTTGCAATGTGGGATTGAAAACCCTGAAGTAAGGTGCGGCATCGCAACCTGAGCTAGCTGCCCATTGCCAGCCACCGTTGTTGGCTGCAAGATCAAAGTCTAATAGTTTTTTCGCGAAGTAGGCTTCACCCCAACGCCAATCGATTAGTAAATGTTTAGTGAGGAAGCTGGCAACAATCATGCGCACGCGGTTGTGCATAAAACCAGTTTCGTTTAATTCACGCATCCCCGCATCTACAATTGGGTAGCCTGTTTTCCCTTCGCACCAGGCTTTGAATTCTTTCTCGTCATTCCGCCATTCAATCTGATCGTATTTAGGTTTAAACGCATTATTCTCTACCTGTGGAAAGTGCCATAAGATCATGTGATAGAAATCGCGCCAGATCAACTCATTCAGCCATGTTTCATTTTTTTTGCGAGCAACTTGTACCAGTTTGCGAATGCTTACCGTACCGAAACGTAAGTGTACACTGAGTTTAGTTGTTCCCGCTATGGCGGGAAAGTTTCGTTGCTTATCATAATGTTCAACTACGGATTGCTTGATCACACGCTCTGGGAAAACTGCTTGAGTTTCTTCAAAGCCAAGTTCTTTTAGAGTGGGCAGCGTAACAGCTTTTATTTTCTTAAATGAATTGAAATATTTTTCTGTAGGATAACTCTTGAGGTAATGCGCATCTAGTTTGGCTTTCCACTTGCGACTGTAAGGCGTAAAGATTGTGTAGGGTTTACCATCGTCTTTCAATACTTCATCCTTTTCAAGAATTACCTGGTCTTTAAAAGTTTTAAACTCGACACCTTTTTCATGTAAGGCTTTTTTTACAGATTCATCGCGTTCCTTTGCATAAGGCTCGTAGTCGTGATTTGTGTAAACAGCTTTTGGTTTTAATGACTCAAAAATCTCAAGCGGGTCTCCGTGAAATACAACCAGCGAACTTCCTATTTCAGCTAGTTGAGGTTGAAGGAGTGTGAGGGAGCGGTGTATAAACTCAACCCTTTTGTCGGCTTTGTCTTCTAGCTTATCGAGAATGGAAGTATCAAAAATGAAAATCGGAACAACATTTTTGTGTTCCTTTAGGGCATGATAGAGTCCGGCATTGTCTTGCAACCGCAAGTCCCTACGAAACCAGAAGACGGTGCTGGCTTGGTCAATCGATGAGTTATTTTGAGGATTGAAGCGCTTCAAGTTCTTTTTCGAGTTGATCGATAGCTGCCATTTTTACAGCGTATAGTTTCAGGTCGCCCGACCGCTGAATGTGCATTGCTTCTTCCAACAGCTTTTTGCGCTTGCTTTCAAGCTTTTTGATGGGATCGGATTTAAGGAATTCAAACATGGCAGTATAACAGCTGAAACGAGATTTAGTTTAAGGTTCACTTTCAATCGCCTCATACCGATAGAATCTTCGTATGAACAACCAGAATGAACCAATTAACAGCACTGTAGTAATAATCCAAATCAATTGGCTTAATATCATCATAAAGCAACCCAGGAATAGCCAAAACAGATATGTGACAAATTTATCCGGGTCGCGGTTGGGTTTAAACAAGTAGGAATGAATTGACATAAAGAAGCCACTTGAAAATAAAGGCAAAAGTATAAGTTGCCACCAACTAAGCCCACGATTAATAGCGCCAATAAGTAGTAGCATTTCCGGTACCATAAAAAGAAAATATAAAATAAAATAAGCTGCAAAAGACTTTGTGGTTGAGATGGGCAGGTGGCGAACCCAACTTAACGTTTGGTCTTCAAACACTTTTAATTTGTTGATCAGGTATGTGTGTGAGATCAACGAGAACAACCACATGATACCAACGATTCTAAAATCATCACCTGCTTCAAGTGTTTCCTTTACCAAATAAATCACAACAATGGAAAACAACTTGCTAAGGAACACGGCCGATTTTTCTTCTTTGAAAAGATAACCTGCATAAATGCCCACAAGGTTTTGTTGAAACGGTAGTGTTAATGAAGGAATCGTGAATCGCGATGGTCTATGCTGATTCCGTAAAGTGTAGTTTAGAATCCAGGCATTTAGTAACCATAATGCTAATTGAAAAACAAACACGATGGCGAGTACCTCATAAAACCTATCCTTCATGCCAATGGCATAGATGAAGACTGTATAAATAAATACTGGCAAAAATGTGAGAAAGCTTATTATGAAAAAATAGAAGAAGGTTTGTCTTGCAGGAAGAACTGTTAAGTGGTGTAGAAACTGATACGAATCTTCGGCACTGGTTTTAAGTAGGAAGTGAAGTGACTTAAGACTGTACAATAACCAAACTACAAGCACCACCATCAGAAATATTCCTGAAGTCAGCATGCCATAGATTAAGGATTCATGATAGAGTTTGATTTGGGTAGACTCCACTACTCCAAACATGAGGAAGAAAACGAGAAACAATAACCCCGCGTGACTTTTATAGAATGGAGCAATCAAACTTTTATTTAAAATATTAATGATCATGCTCATAGTGCTGCGAATTGAGCGGTTTGATTTTCAACCACAATTTTCCCATCGGGTTTAAATTGTTCATGCTGAAAGGGTTGATGCGAACTGAGTAAAAACGAAGTGCCGTTTGCCTGTCGATCTTTAATCAATGAAAATAATGACGGAAGAAAAACATCTTCGAGGGTTATCAAAGGTTCATCAAGCAGAATGAGTTTGGTATCACCAATAAAGGCGAGCAGCAACGAAAGTTTTTTGGTCATGCCGCTTGAGTAGGTTCCAATTGCATAGGGCAGGAAGTTTCCGATTCCGAAATACTTCACCAGTGATTGAATGCCAGCATCGGTTTCTTTTCTGGTTGTCTGAACAAAACGAATCAGGTTCCATCCTGTTGTAAATCCTGGAAATAGGGGTTCAGCTTCTGCAAAAGAAACTTGCTTACGATAAGCCATTGGGTTTGCAACTAAATCAATTGTATTTAATTGAACGAAACCTTCAAACGGATTAATACCCGCCACTATTTTCATAAGCGTGGTTTTACCAGAACCATTGTTGCCTTTAATCCAATATGAACCAGAAGGTATGTTTAGCGATTGAATCTGAAGAATGAGCCGTGAGCCGTAGGCCTTTTTTAAATCAGTAAGTTGCAGCATAGTAAATTACTTGCTGAATAGTACGTAAACTTTTTGAAATTAGTTAGCGGAAATATTTATGCCAATACCGGGAGTGTTTCCATTTCCGGTTGATTGAGGATCAATTTAAACCAACATGTGTATTGATCGGGGTTTGCCAGAGCATCTTGCTGAATAGCAGAAACCGGAAGAAATTTATAATCTTCTGCTTCCTGTCGGTTAAGTATAGGCTCACCATCAAAATAACC
>JBBSBG010000123.1:0-8170 GCA_038251495.1 Cytophagales bacterium | reverse complement strand
CATTGGCCACAATGTAAAGATTGGCGACAATGTAAAAATCTATCCACAGGTTTATATTGGCGACAACACGATCATCGGCAACGATACTATTCTTCATGCAAATGTTAAAGTGTATGCTGATACCCGAATCGGCAATAATTGTGTGCTGCATTCCGGGGCAGTAATTGGCAGCGATGGCTTTGGCTTTGCTCCGCAAGCTGATGGTACTTTTAAAACAATTCCACAATTGGGAAATGTTTTGATTGAAGATAATGTGACAATTGGTGCTAATACCGTAATTGATTGTGCCACTATGTTTGGTGATTCTACAATTATACGACAAGGAGTTAAACTGGATAATCTAATTCAGATTGCACACAATGTTGAGGTTGGTAAAAATACCGTGATTGCTGCTCAGACTGGTATCTCGGGGTCAACCAAAGTGGGCGAAAATGTGATGATTGCCGGGCAAGTGGGTATTGCGGGGCATCTTATTATTGCAGATCGCACCCAAATTGGTGCGCAGGCAGGAATCGCTAAATCCGTCAAGGAAGAAGGACAGCAAATTCTTGGATACCCGGCCATTGACATTAAAGATTATTTTCGCTCTTACGCGATTTTCAAAAAGTTGCCTGACCTAAATGACCGGATCCGCCAGCTCGAAAAACTTGTAATCAAGGAAGAAACAGAAACAAAGTCTTAAATGGTTCTTGCATTTCCTTGATTTTATTGCGATTAGGGCTAAAAAAGCATTCCTTTTCTATCTATTTCCACCTTTCTTGATAATCCATCGAATCAGGCTTAAATTTGCCATCTTTTACCATGATGCTAAATCACAAGCAACAAACCATTAAGAAATCGGTGACTTTGTCTGGGGTAGGCCTCCACACTGGGGTGCAAACCAACATGACCTTTCTGCCAGCAAAACCAAACCACGGAATTAAATTTCAACGGATTGATTTGCCAGGCTCTCCTATTATAGATGCTGACTGCGACCGGGTTGTTGATGTGTCACGAGGAACAACCATAGAACAAAGTGGCGCTCGCGTAAGCACGATAGAACATACACTTGCCGCATTGGTAGGCCTGGAAATAGATAACGTTCTTATTCAGTTAGATGGCCCCGAAGCGCCCATCATGGACGGCAGCTCCATTCAATTTGTGAATATCCTGAAAGAAGCTGAAACCGAAGAACAAAATGCGTTGCGCGATTTCTTTGAAGTTCAGGATAGTATTTTTTATCGTGAAGCCGCCCGCAATGTAGAGATTGCCGCACTTCCGTTAGATGATTACCGGGTGACTGTAATGATCGATTACAACTCTCCGGTTTTAGGCAGCCAGCATGCCTCAATCACAAACATTCGTCAATTCGAAAAAGAAATTGCCTCTTGCCGCACATTTTGTTTTTTACATGAGCTTGAGATGCTTTATAAAAACAATTTGATTAAGGGTGGGGATTTAAATAATGCCATCGTAATTGTTGATCGTGTTGTTGAAACCCACGAACTGGAAAACATTGCCAAAATGCTTGGCAAGCCGAAAGTTGAAGTAAAGAAAGAAGGTATCTTAAATAACATTGAGCTTCGTTATAACAACGAACCTGCACGCCACAAACTGTTAGATATTATTGGAGATCTTGCCTTGGCTGGCCGCCCGCTCAAGGCGCAAATCTTAGCAGCTCGTCCTGGGCATGCAGCCAACGTGGCCTTTGCACGCAAGTTAAAGAAGCTTATGCAGGAGGATGACAAAAAAGGTCGCCCCAAGTATAATCCAAACCTGCCCCCGGTAATGGATATTAATCGGATCACAGGAACCCTGCCGCATCGTTATCCATTCTTACTTATTGATAAAGTAATATATTTAGACAATGAAACGGTGGCCTGTGTTAAGAACGTAACGTTTAATGAACCATACTTTCAAGGTCACTTCCCGGGCAATCCGGTAATGCCAGGTGTATTGCAAGTGG
This sequence comes from Cytophagales bacterium, assembly GCA_038251495.1. Classification (GTDB taxonomy): domain Bacteria; phylum Bacteroidota; class Bacteroidia; order Cytophagales; family Cyclobacteriaceae; genus ELB16-189. The sequence continues at coordinate 6,225 of JBBSBG010000123.1, read as the reverse complement.
AAGCGATGGTACAAACCGGAGGCATTCTTGTTCTTAACACCGTGCCTGATCCAGAAAATTATTGGACCTATTTTTTAGGTATTGAAAATTTTAGATTTAGAAAAATGGTTCTTCCTGGTGATACGTTAGTTATTCAGTGCGACCTGATTGCACCCATAAAACGAGGCATCGCTAAAATGTACGGACGCGCTTATGTAGGCAATAGTCTCGTGTGTGAAGGTTCTATGACTGCAAGCATTGTTCGTAAAGATTCATGAGTTATCATCCCCTAGCCAACGTACACCCAGAGGCGAAAATTGGCAACAACGTAATAATAGAGCCTTTTGCAACCATTAAATCGGATGTGGTAATTGGAGACAATTGCTGGATCGGTCCAAATGCTGTAATCTGGGAAGGTGCTCGTTTAGGAGCGAATGTAAAAGTTTACCCAGGGGCTTCAGTGTCTTCTATCCCACAGGATTTAAAATTTGCTGGCGAAAAAACGGAAACATTTATTGGCGATAATACGGTAATCCGCGAAAGCGTAACTATTAGCCGCGGTACCAATGATAAATTTCGAACTCAAATTGGTAGCAATTGCTTGTTGATGGCTTACGTACACGTAGCGCACGATTGCATTATTGGAAATAATTGTGTTTTGGTAAATGCAGTTCAGGTAGCCGGGCATGTAACTATTGAAGATTGGGCCATAATTGGCGGTGCTAGTGCATTGCATCAGTTTGTAAAAGTAGGTGCCCATGTAATGATCTCTGGTGGGTCGCTAGTGCGCAAAGATGTTCCACCTTATACAAAAGCAGCTCGTGAGCCGCTTACCTACGCAGGTGTAAATACTGTTGGCTTGCGCAGAAGAGGATTTACCTCAGAAAAAATTAGTGAGATTCAGGAAGTGTATCGCTACGTTTTTTTGAAAGGCTTAAACAATTCGAAAGCGCTTGATTTGGTGGAGAGTGAATTGGGGTCAAGTACTGAACGCGATTACATTGTTTCCTTTATCCGCAACAGCGAACGTGGCGTAATGAAAGGCTTTTCAGCTAACACAGCTGCGTTTGAATGAACATCTATACAAAAAATCTAAGTAAACGATTTAATCGTGAATGGATTTTTAAAGACTTTACAGTTGAATTTTCTTCGCCAAACACATACGCCATTGTAGGTCCGAATGGATCTGGCAAATCAACTTTACTACAGGTATTGTGGGGTCAGATGTTACCCAGTTACGGAAGCTTGAATTACGAACAGAACGGCAAGGATATTCCGCTTGACGAAATTTTCAAGTACATCTCCATAGCAACTCCATACATGGATTTAATTGATGAGTTTACTTTGATTGAAATGATAAAATTTCATTTCAGGTTTAAGACGATTAGAAACAACAAAACTATTGAAGAGTTGCTTGATATTTTTGATTTGCCGAAAGCAAAAGACAAAACTATAGCAAATTTCTCCTCGGGTATGCGGCAACGACTTAAATTAGGGCTGGCTTTTTATTCAAAGGCCGACATTCTTTTTTTGGATGAGCCCACCACCAATTTGGATAAGAAATCAATTGATTGGTATCAGCACAATAGGGAGCAACTTCCTAAAGAAACCTTGATTTTTATAGCCTCCAATCAGGATCATGAATACCCGACTAGTGCCCAAAAGATTAACATTCTATCCCATAAAAAAGGGTTACTAAAAGTCTGAGGCACTGATTAAACCTTAAAATTTACCCATACCAGGGTTTAATTTTTTTTAGAATTGCGATTTTACTATGTTTAACATGATTTTAATAAACCTACAAATGAAATTACTTAGAATTCTGTCACTTGTTTTTATCTCTGCGGTACTACTTACCTATGCGGGTTGTAAAGGCGGGGAGGGCACACCTGAACCAATAGCTGATGTTCAGTTTACTAAACTGAACAAAACCTGGAAGATAAAAACTGTTACTTTTGATAATACTGACAGAACTACTGAATATCCCGGATTTCAGTTAACCTTTTCGGGCACAAAGGGCACCTATCCATTTGATTACGCAACATCTGGTCGTCCGTTTCCAAGCCCTTGGAAAGCATCTGGTAAAGTTGATTTTGGAGCCTCGCCTGAAACCCAATTGATTCGTGATAAGAGTGTTGTTGCCGATGAATTAGCAATGACTTACATAGTTACTGAAACAACCCTTAAAATTGAGTTTACCTTCAATAGAGATGGATATACATCGCGAACAAAGCAAGTAAAGGGTCCTTGGATTTTTGAATTCACGCTTTAAAAGTCATTTTACAAATACATAAAATCCCGATTGATCGATCGGGATTTTTTTATTTCAACACCACTACGGTAATTCCTGCACCTCCGCGCTCAAAACCTTCATCAGCGAAAGAAGCTACCCCTCTAATCGTTTTCAATTGCTCCCGCACAATTTTGCGCAGCACACCCTCACCTTTGCCATGGAGGATTTTTAATTCGCCTTGCCCTAATAGAATACCGTCATCAATAAACTGATCTAACACCAACCTTACTTCTTCTACCCGCTTTCCGCGAATGTCCAGCGTGGTATTAAACATTGACTGCTTGCGCATTACATCAACACCATAAGATTTTGCCTTAACAAAAACTGGATTGACAACAACACGATCACTGCGCATTAATTGTTTTAATTTCACTTGCGATCTCAGGTCTCCAAACTGAACGGTGGCAAGTTGATCTTTTATGGAGATAACCTTTCCACTTACTTCCTGGCCAATCAATCGAACACTATCGCCTACTTCAATCGTGTCATACTGCTCAGGTGTGTGTACTGTTGGTTTTACTTTTTGAACCAATCCCTGCAGCCCTTGCCGTATTTTCCTGGTCTCGTTTTTTTCGGCTTTGTTCTCGCGGATGTGGCGGATTGTTTTCTCAATCTCACGATTTGTTTCCTTCAAAAGCATGGAAGCTTCGGTCTTCGCCTTATCAATAATCTCTTTCTTTTTAGAATTCAATTCAGTAGAAAGAGAGTTGTATTGGGCTAGCGTATCATCGAGTTTTCTCTCACGTTCTTTAAACTCTCGAATCCGTTTATCCAAAGACTGCTTCTCTTCCGCGACCGACTTCATTAACGATTCTAATCCCGTTAACTCCTGCCCAATAATTTGTTCTGCATATTGAATGATCTCACTGGGCAAACCGGTTTTTTTGGCAATCTCTAGGGCAAACGAACTTCCGGGTTTCCCAATCTCTAATCGGAATAAAGGCGCCAATTGTTTGGAATCAAAAAGCATGGCTCCATTTCTGATTTTATCATGATTGCCAGCAAACAATTTCAAATTGTAGTAATGCGTAGTTGCCACTCCCCAAACATTTTTTTCAATCAAGCCATTTAAGATCGATTCAGCTATGCCACCGCCAAAATTAGGATCTGTGCCCGCGCCCAATTCATCCATCAAAACAAGAGTACTCTCATGGGCATTAGCAAGAAAGAAAGCCATGTTCTTCAAGTGCGAACTATAGGTGCTTAAATCATTTTCAATAGATTGCTGATCGCCTATATCTAAAAAAATATTTTTAAAAATTCCAACGGTAGATTTATCATGAAGCGGAACTAACAGTCCGCACTGTACCATGTACTGAATGAGCCCAACCGTTTTTAAACAAACTGATTTACCCCCGGCATTGGGTCCTGAGATTAAAAGAAACGGATTTAAACTGGTAAGATCAATCGTTAAAGGCACCACATCCCGCTTGCCTTTTAAACTTAGATACAGCAATGGATGCTTTGCATGTAGCCAGTTTAAATCAGGGTTGGAATTTAGCTTTGGTAAATCGCCAGCAATGTCTATCGAAAATTTTGCCTTTGCTCGGGTGAAATCGATAACAGCCAAAAACTGATAGGCAGGTATTAGTTCATTCAGATGCGCTCGCAACAAACTTGTAAGTTCTCTTAGAATTTTTACAATCTCTCTCCGTTCGGCATGGTATAAGTCTCGAATTTCATTATTGGTTTCCAACACATCCAAGGGTTCCATAAAAACCGTTTGACCCGTGGCCGATTCATCCATAATTAAACCTGACAACTTGCGCTTATGTTGCGCCATAACAGGAATAACCAACCGTCCTTCGCGAATAGTGGGTGATGCCCCATCAGGCACCCAACCTTGTTCTACAGCTTGCCTGAAAATCTGCTCTGTTAAACGCTTAACCCGATGCTCTTCTTCCCGAATTCGTTTTCTGATTTTGCCAAGATCAGGGCTTGCATTATCGCGCACATGGCCAGCATCATCAAATTTTGATTCAATGCTTACAATTAAAGTTTTAGGAATTGAAATCGATTGGGTTAAATCAAACAGCGTTGGGTAAACTTGCTGGTTTTTTTCTAAATAGGATTTGCAGGCAAGAATGGTTTTTAGTGAAGTAACGATAACGTAAAATGCTTCTGGCTCTAAAAAACTATCAACAACCGCTGCCGTTTTAAAATACTCAGACGGGTCTGCATAATGAGATGCCGGGAATTGATCACCTTTTTCAAGAATTAATTTAAACTCAAGATTTTGTTTTAAGTTGGTTTGTATCGTTATAAAGTTAGAGGAAAAGCTGATCTCTTCCACAAGACGAACACCAAGCGGGCTTAAACAATAATTTTTTAGTCGATCTCGGATTTGATCAAACCCCAGCTTTTGCTCGAACTCAGAAGGGAATACCATCAAAAATCAGTTAGTCAAAACTCTGGTTCTTTCCTTCTGTTCCCTCAGACTCAGCGTATCAATTACTGAGTCATAAACTTTTTCAAATTCCTCTGGATGGTCAATATAGTATTGATAAGTAATTCGCATAGTTGAGTCAGAGATTCCTGCATTAGCCAGAAATTTTTCTTCGAAGGGCATAAAATATTTTACAACCGAATCCCTGATCAAGCCATAGCCTCCGGCTCGGGATTCAGCTAAATACATCTCGACCATAATTTTGGAGAGTTCCTGAGGTTGCAAAACACCTTCAGGCCGCTTTTGCTTTTGACAACCGGAAAGCAGACTACCGACTATCAAGATCATTAAACCAACCTGGCACTTAATCGTATGTATTGGTTGCCGTCTGTTACACATATAGTCTGCGAAATTACTCATATTTCTTATTTTTGAGCTTCCAAAAAAGTGCCAGAGTGAAAGAGCTGCTGAAAAAGCTAAGGAAGTACGAAATACAGATCAGAAAGGCTATTAATAGCCAGATGCAGGGTGATTTTCATTCGGTCTTCAAAGGCACTGGCTTAGAGTTTGATGACGTGAGGCCCTATCAATATGGTGACGACATTCGTACCATCGATTGGAATGTATCGGCCAAAGGCCACGGCACCTTTGTAAAAACCTTTCGAGAAGAAAAAGAGCAGACTATATTCTTCATTCTGGATGTCAGTGCCTCTCAATTTATTGGTACTCCGGGTCAAACAAAGTTTGATATTGCCAAAGAAATTTGTGGAGTACTTGCTTTATCAGGCGCGAAAGAATCGGGCCAGGTAGGATTAATTTGCTATTCCGATGAGCGTGAGAAATTTCTAAAACCTAAAAAAGGGATTGCCCAAGCATACGAAATTATTGCAAGCTTGACTCGACTTGAGCCTAAATCAACAAGAACCAATCTTAACAAAGCCATCACGTTTGCGCTCAACTCAATTCGCAGGCGAAGTGTTATTGTTATGATTTCAGATTTTATTGACGAGGGGTATCATCATCATTTAAAATCGTTAGCGAAAAAGCATGATCTTGTCATGATTCAGGTAAGCGACAAGCGCGAAACGCAGCTACCGAAATTAGGTATCATTCCTATTCTTGACAAAGAATCAAAAAAAACCTTGTGGGTCAATTCTTCCTTTGGGGATTTTAGAGAAAAAATGACTAGCCATCACTTTGCACGGCAGCAAGAGATCGTTGACTTTAGTCGAAAACATCAGATTAATTTCCTAAGTGTTTCAACCGATGAGAACTTTGTACCTAAGCTGTTAAAATTATTTAAGGTTAGAAATAAAAGTGTGAAAAGTGTTTAGGGTTCTTCAAGTTACTTTTCTGTTATCAATTGTCTGCGTCTATGCTTCAGCGCAAGAAGTAGAGGTGCGCGGTCACTTTGAAAGTGATTCAGTAAAATTAGGAGAGCCAGTTAATTTTTACGTAACAGCTTCCTATCCCAAAACTTATCAGGTATTATTTCCTGATTCAACCTTTTCATTTGCTCCCTTCGAGTTTGTGAAAAAGAAATTTTATCAGACTAAAACAGTAGATG
>JBBSBG010000122.1:0-8250 GCA_038251495.1 Cytophagales bacterium | reverse complement strand
CGAGTAAGCTCTAACGTAATTTTATCAGGCGCAATCCCCAACAAGGTTGCAGTTGCATTGCGTGCCATGTCTGGAGTTTGTGATGGACCCACCAACTCAACACCATCAGGACGAACGTGCGCAAAGAAGTTCATCGGCTCCATCGGGCTATGCGATAGAAATGGACATTGATACTCACGTGAGATTACTGTTGCCGCAGATTTGAATGCAGAATCAACATCGCCATCTTTCCTTCTAACTGTTGCATCTTTACTTGTCAATAATTCTTTAAAGATGCGATCGTGATCGGAAGTACTTTCTATCTCGCCATCTTTTTCATATTCTATCTTTAATGCCTTGCGGGCTTTGTTTACTTCCCAGGTTGATTTACCAACAACAGCTACATTGTTTTTAAACGTTACTACATCTACAATACCCGGCATTGCTTTCGCACCAGCGTCATCCACCGATTTTATTTTCATACCAAAAGAAGCGGGTCGTTGAATCATCGCAAACAACATTCCTTCGCGATAAAAATCCAGTCCATACAATGGTTTACCGGTAACCATTTCCAGGTTATCGACATTGTGAATAGCCTGACCTATAATTTTAAAATCCTTTTTATCCTTCAACTTCACATCAGTGGGAACAGGTAAAGCTCCTGCTTCAGAAGCGAGTTCACCATAGGTTAACTTTCTTCCATCAGGATGAATAACATAGCCGGTATCAGTTTTTAATTTATCAGCAGAAACATTCCATCGCTTTGCGGCAGCCTCTACCAACATCTGTCGCGCGGTGGCGCCTGCTTTACGCAAGCGTGCCCAGCTGTGAGGTATGGCACCACTTCCGCCAGTAAGTTGGCGTTCATATTTTTTATCAAGATTAGCTTGAACAACTTTTACTTTTTTCCAATCGGCATCGAGTTCTTCAGCCACAATCATTGGAAAGGAAGTCTTAATATTTTGACCTAACTCTGGATTAGGAGAAAAAATCGTAATCACATCATCCGATGAAATCGATAAATAACTATTGAAGTCAACCAACCCGGCTGCAATTTCTGAATCACTCACCGCTTCAAAAGCAGAAGCATTGCTCCAGTTAAATCCTAACAACAAGCCACCGCTTGCCGTTAAGCCCAACTTCAAAAAATCGCGTCTGTTTGTTTTAGTAAGAGTTTCCATGATTGATTATTTTTTACCTGAGGCTACTACAATGGCTTCTTTAATTCGATGATAAGTACCACAACGACAAATGTTGCCATTCATAGCAGTACCAATTTGTTCCTCCGTAGGTGTAGGATTTTTAGCGAGCAACGCAGCCGCACTCATAATCTGACCAGCCTGGCAATAGCCACACTGCGGCACATCAATCTCCTGCCACGCCAATTGCACAGGGTGATCTCCTTTTTCGGAAAGACCTTCTATGGTGGTTATCTTTTTATCACCAATCGATGAAATTGGCAAGGAACAAGATCGAACGGCATTGCCATTCATATGCACGGTGCATGCACCACATTGTGCAATACCACATCCATACTTTGTACCTACAAGGCCTAGCGTATCGCGCAGCACCCAAAGCAAAGGCGTGTCGGCTAACACATCCACCTTGCGAGTTTCACCATTTACATTAATTGAATAAGTGGCCATAGATATTGAAGTTAGATTTTGAAAATTCAAGGTTTGAAATTCGAGAGGAAGGTAGGTAATTCTCCTTTCATAAGGAAGCTAAAATATTCCAATCGCTATAGAAAGTTACGAAGGGGAGATTTTCGATTTGATAAGCGAATTTTTGTTGAACCACAGAGGACACGGAGGTTGCACAAAGGGCACAATGAAACGGTCAAAAATAAACCATTAAGATAGCTAAGATATTAAAGGCATTAAGGATTTGATTCGTGTATTATTTACCACGGAGGGCACGGAGGTTGCACAAAGCACACGAAATGAAACGGTCAAAAATAAACCATTAAGATAGCTAAGATATTAAAGGCATTAAGGATTTGATTCGTGGATTTATTTATCCGAAAAAGCCGGAAGTCAATTAAACCACAGAGGGAACAGAGTTTCGTAGCGAAAAAATTGAACCATTAAGTTAGTTGAGAAATTAAGAGCATTAAGGATTTGAATCGTGTTTTATTTACCACAGAGGACACCGCCTTAGCACTAATGAAAAATGATTGCAAATATTGGAATGTTTAAAGAATAGGAAATCAAACTTGAATACTTAACTTCCTTAACTCTATGTCACTGCCATTCCACGAGAAAGCATCCGCAAAAATATTTGAAGAGCTCGTGCCCTAAAAAAGGTGATGACACCTGCTGAGAATTTACTTTGGCTAAATCTTAGAAATCGAAAGACGATGGGCTATAAATTCAGAAGGCAGCATCCCATTTCTAATTTTATTCTCGATTTCTATTGTCATGAATGCAAGCTTGTAATAGAAGTAGATGGCAAAATTCATTTGGTTGATGACAATCCCGCTTATGATTTACTGAGAACAAAAGAACTAGAATCGTTTGGACTGCGAGTAATCAGGTTTACCAACGAACAAGTCTTAGAAAACATGTCGGAGGTATTGGTTGAGATCAGAAAGAACCTCACCCCTGCCCCTCTCCCTGGTGGAGAGGGAATATGATCTAAATAGTGTTCCCTTCTCCTGAAGGAGAAGGGCTAGGGATGGGGTTTGCTTTTCTTAGCACCCCTCACCGCCTCTGCCGTCCACGGGTCTTCGGGCCAATGATGGCGTGGGTAGCGCATGCGTAGTGCCTTGCGAACTTCATGGTAAGTCGTTTGCCAAAAACTTTTTAAGTCCTGCGTTACCTGCACAGGTTTATAACCCGGTGAAAGGAGATGCAATAAAACTTTCGTGCGACCTTCGTTTACAGCAGGGGTTTCCAGCAAGCCAAACATCTCTTGTAGTCGAACTTCAATAATTGGTGTGCCCCCATCTTGAGAATAGGTTACTTTAATTTGAGAACCACTGGGAACCGTTATGCGCGAGGGCGCAAGTTTATCTAATCGGTTAGTAAGTTCCCATGGAATCAATCCATCTAAAATATTTTGCAAATCCAATCGCTGAAAATCTGTGCGTTTTGAAACCTGTGTTAAGAAAGGTGCAAGCCATTGCTCTGCGGTATTTAACAAAGCTTGCTCACTTACATCAGGCCAACCATCATCGGGTCGCCAGGTTTTTAAACTAAGGATTCGCGCCTGCCAGGCGTCTTGCGCCTCACTCCAATTCAAAAGTTTTAAGCCCTCTTCACGAAGTGCGCCACATAAAATTTGAATTCGTTTGTGTTCAGAAAATTCTCGCACTGGTTTACTTGACAGAATGGTGTTGCCAATCCTTTTTTCAAGCGTGGCCGAAATCATTCCGCGCTCAGCATCCCATTTTATTGTTTCAACTTCTTTAGCCCGATGAACAAGATCATTTTCATTTAATGCGGCTGCTAAAAATATTTTTCCTTCTCCACTCCCAGCATCAAGATGTGCTACGGATAACCAACTTTCGCGCAGCAATGCATCGTGATCGGGCAACCGAACTACGCGACCGTTAGCAAGTTTGTAACGCACACTTTGTTTTTCAAGTTGCTGGGCAATGCGTTCCGGATACGCTTCAGCTATTAAACTTCCAACATCGGAATCAATCGGTGCACGATTATCAACCACAAGTTTAAATATCCTTCGCCAGTTGGCTGCTACTCGTTCAATTCGTTCTAACACATTTCTATCCGCATTAACACGCTCACCACCGCGCCACTTTCGTAACACTTCAATGCGCAATGATAAATCAGCTCCCGATTCTTTTGGAAGTGGATCGCGCTCTTCTAAAACGGCTGCTACATCGGTGGCGAGTCCCTCACCCCCTTCCCCTCTCCCTGGGGAGAGGGGTGTTCCTAAGGAAGGGGGTGATGAGGGAGATAACATCATGTGTGCAATGCGTGGATGTGTTGGCAATTTCAACATCTCTTTACCACGACTCGTTATTTTGTTATCAGCAAGTGCATCCAACGCGTGAAGTAATTCTCTTGCTTGCTTTACTGCGCCTTCAGGGGGTGTGGTAATCCACGTAAGTTCATTTAGATTTTGAATTCCCCAATTAGCAAGTTCCAACACGAACGAAGCCAGATCAGCTTCCAACATTTCGGGTTGACGAGTTGGTTGCAAGGTGTGATTCATTGTCTCCGCCCACATGCGATAGCAAACTCCCGGACCTAATCGTGCCGCGCGGCCCGCCCGTTGATCGGCCGAATCTTTTGTAACTTTTACTGTTTCTAATCGGGTGAGACCACTGCGCGGATCAAACTTTGGAACTCGCGAAAATCCTGAATCAATTACCGTGGTGATGCCTTCAATCGTTAAAGAAGTTTCTGCCAGTGATGTTGCCAACACAACTTTGCGCATGCCTTGCGGATGCGGAAGAATAGCAGCTTGTTGCTGCTTAAAAGGTAAATCGCCATAAAGCGGAACAACTTGTGCCGATGTAATTTCATCCAGCAATGATGCCACTTGCTTTATTTCTCCCGTTCCCGGAAGGAAGACAAGCACATCACCTTGTTGTTCTTGCAACGCTTTCTTTATCACACGCGCAGTCTCTGCAGAAAGTCTGGCATTTTTATCAACAGCAAAATAGTTAAAGGTGATTGGAAACTGTCTGCCTAGACTGGTAAGTATAGGTGCGTTGTTCAATACACTAGAAATCTTTTCACCGTCTAATGTTGCCGACATGATTAAGATTCGGAGATCATCGCGCAAGACATGTTGAACTTGAGTGCATAACGCCAAAGCAAGATCGGCTTGCAAACTGCGTTCATGAAATTCATCAAATATTACAAGCCCAACATCTTCCAGTGAATTATCGGACTGCACCATACGTGTGAGAATGCCTTCTGTAACAACCTCAATTCTTGTTTGTGCACTCACAACATTTTCAAAACGCACGCGATAGCCAACCGTTACACCTATTTCTTCCTCCAACAAACTAGCCATGCGCATCGCCACGGACCGCGCAGCCAACCGTCTTGGCTCAAGCATGATTATTTTTTTGTTTGCCAGCCAGGGTTCGTTCAATAATTGTAATGGGAGAATCGTACTCTTACCCGCACCGGGTGGTGCCTGCAAGATCACCGTTTTTCTGCTGGCTAATTGTTGCTTTAACTCTGAAACAATTTCAAGAACCGGGTACGACATTGCGTGCAAGATAGTGCTGAATTTGAAGAATGTTTGTCTCCAACGTATGGTCTCTTTCAGGTTGAGTTTATCGAAACCGGTATTGTTTGGTGCAAGAGCCTTCGACAACCCCATAGCTATCGGGTCAGGCTGACAAGTGTTTGAAATAAACTATAAAATATCTACATGATAAACATCCAACTCGTTGCGTCTGATATTGGAAATAAAAAATCCACCTGATTGAGGGATGTCTTCCAAGAGATCAAACACTTTGCAATCTTTTGGTAACCCAGAGAAAATTAATAAAAATGAAAAGGTAGCCTTGCCGGGAATCATTTTCCATTGCGGTGCAAACGAAATATTTTCAGCATGAATTAACTCACTTCTGTTTCCAGAGGTGCGATCAATCAAAAAAGTTGATCGCCAAATGCGGATGAGCATTTCATTCCAATCATTTTTAAAATAGCAGTGAACATAGACATACGCATCTTCCAACACATTGGCATCAATGGACACCTGCACATCGGGTTCAACCACGGGTTTAACCAATGGCATGGGTTCTTTAATCGTTGAACCAAATTTTATTAAATGCATAATGATTTAGTATTCTAGCAGAAACACTTTAACCCCAAATTTAAGGATGAATTTGCTCCTATCATCACTTTATTCGCACGTCAAATGATCAAACTATTGAGGCTAAATGAATTTCACTATATTCGGCATCGTTTAAGAAAAAAATGTTCGCACATGGCTCTACTCATCAGCAGTTTTGAAGAATTCGAGACCTATAAAGGAAAGGAACTTGGGTTTTCAGAATACCTAACCATCACGCAGGATCAAATTAATTTATTTGCCGATGCCACGCTGGATCATCAATGGATACATACCGATCCTAAACGAGCTGCCGAAACCCAATTTAAAAGTACGATTGCCCATGGCTATCTAACCTTATCCTTAGTGCCCCATTTGTGGGATCAGATTGCAGAGTTCAGGAACATTAAAATGATGATCAACTACGGCATTGAAAAATTCAAATTCAATCAGCCTGTGCTTGTTAATAGCGAAGTACGCTTACACGCCAAACTTCATTCCATCGCCAACTTACGGGGCATTACTAAGTTTGAAGTAGATGTTACCTTAGAAATAAAAGATAATCCCAAGCCGGCTTTCAATGGCTTGCTTGTTTTTTTATATCACTTTCACGCCTTGGGTTCACCTTCATAAAAATCCTGAAGCGATCCAAAGTAGGCATCGTTCCAGCCTTCTACAATATCATCAAAATCCGAATCGGGAATATTGACGTGCTTAAGTTCTACGGAAGTGCCAACATTATGTGGATGAAGCTTTATAGTAACAATCGATTCTTCTTCCTGATCGCCAAAATACCATTGCTGCACAATTCGCTTATCCTTTTCAAATTCAAGATTTTTCCCTACTATACTGCCGTCCCATAGCGAAAATTCTGTTCCGGGTTCTGCAATCATCTCTGCGCTATCACCAGACCACAATCGAATGGTTGCTTCGGTAGTCAAAGCCAGATAAACCTGATCAGGGGCAGCCGGAATCAGGAAATACTTTTTAAAGTCCTTCATAGCGCATAAAGATACTTCTTTCCTTACATGGTTAGCTTCAGTTCTGTATTTTTGAGGCCTATTTTACCTAGGCCTAGTTCGTCATGGATTTCTACCTGATATTTATTGTTATTTTGATGGCTGCGGCCGCGGTTGACTTAGTTGTAGGCGTTAGTAATGATGCGGTTAATTTTCTTAACTCGGCCATCGGTTCAAAAGTAGCCTCTTTCAGAATTATTTTATTAGTTGCCAGTCTTGGAATTTTAGCAGGTTCTCTTTTTTCAAGTGGCATGATGGAGATTGCCCGCAACGGAATTTTTAATCCTACCTTCTTTACATTCGATAAAATCATCATTGTTTTTTTAGCGGTGATGCTTACTGATATCATTCTATTGGATTTTTTCAATTCACTCGGCCTACCCACATCAACCACGGTATCACTCGTGTTTGAATTATTAGGCGCTGCATTAGTAACAGGTTTACTTATATCATTTGATCGTGGCCAGGGGTTTGAAACCTGGAACGAGATAATAAATTATTCAAGTGCCATCACAATAATTGGGGGCATTTTCCTTTCCGTGTTTCTTTCTTTTATAGTTGGATCCATTGTGCAACACATTGCCCGCATCATCTTTACGTTTAAACTTAAGAAGACACTAAAAAAATATGGTGCTGTATTTAGTGGCTTTGCAATTGCGGCCATTGTTTATTTTTTATTAATCAAAGGTGCTAAGGGAAGTTCATTCATTACAAGCGACCAAATAAAATGGATAACCAATAATACCTGGCTTATCATTGTTGGCTCAATTGTATTCTGGTCAATTGTTATCCAGATTTTAATGTGGTGGAAAAAAATAAATCCCCTAAAAATTGTTGTATTGCTAGGTACATTTTCATTGGCGATGGCCTTTGCAGGAAATGACCTCGTAAACTTTATGGGTGTTCCGGTGGCCGGGTTAGTGTCCTTTCAAGCTTGGGCAGCATCCGGTGTTCCAGCATCTGAATTTACCATGACAATTTTGAATGAAAAGATTGCTACCCCTTCATGGATTTTGTTTACGGGAGGTGCTATCATGGTTGTTACCCTTTGGACAAATTCAAAGAGTCGGAAAGTAACTGAAACAGAAGTATCGCTTGGACGGCAAGATGAAGGTGGCGATGAGCGATTTAAACCAAACATAATTTCAAGAGCCTTGGTAGGCAGTGCCATGTGGACAGGCCGACTGATTGAAAAAGCAATGCCTGAGAGTTGGGCTAAAAACCTTTCTATTCGTTTTGAGAAAGATCCGGTAAAGAACCCGGCAGCCGACCCAGCTTCGTTCGATTTAATTCGTGCAAGTATCAATATGGTAGTAGCCAGTATCTTGATTGCTTATGGAACTTCGCAGAAACTTCCACTCAGCACAACCTTTGTAACTTTTATGGTGGCCATGGGTTCTTCCTTTGCCGATCAGGCCTGGGGAAGAGAAAGTGCTGTGTATCGCGTAGCAGGTGTTATCAATGTAATTGCCGGTTGGTTAATTACAGCAGT
>JBBSBG010000121.1:0-8282 GCA_038251495.1 Cytophagales bacterium | reverse complement strand
TTTACGACATAGCGCAAAAAGGTTGTAGTCAAAAGGCTTCCAACCTTTTACGACATAGCGCAAAAAGGTTGGAAACCTTGTTTAATCCAACCTGACTAACTCTGAGAAAGGAAGGTTGGAAACCTTGTTTACTTTAAGCCGAGTTTCTTGCTGCGTTAATGATTCCGAACATACATCGAATAATGAGTTTGCGATAACGCAGCTCATATATCTTATTCTTCTCATCCTGTTGCCGTAAATTCACCAGCGCAAATTGCTGAATAGCAATCAGTGGCAACACAATCCGCTCACGTAATCTAACTGAATCGCGCTGAGTTGGGTTGTTATCCATCAATTGGGCTAACCCCGAAACATCGAGTACCTGATTATTCGAGAGTTTAAATTCGGCATACATTTTTTCCCAAAACGGCCCAAACTGCGGATCGTCTTTGAGATAGGTGGTAGCTTGATAATTTGTTTTTGTAAGCGACATCATGCTGTTGCCCAACAAGGTTCTAAAGAAAAGTGAGTTTTGATAAAATGATTTTAATTTTTCGACACCTACTTTATCGCTCAACTTTTTTAATGCTGAACCAACTCCATAAAAGCCGGGAATATTTTGTTTCATCATAGCCCACGATCCAACAAATGGAATTGCACGTAAGTCTTCAAACTTCAAACCTTCTGTAGAACTTCTTTTAACTGGACGCGAACCGATATTCGTATCACCAAAAAAAGAAAGCGGTGTTACATTTTCTAAATAAGGCACAAAATTCGGATCGTGCTTCAAGCCCAGGTAGGATTGATATCCTGTCTCAGCCAACTCATCCAACATTTCCTTTTGGTCATTAGAAAGATGATTTTCAGTGTTCTTAATTATTGCGCCTTCCAATCCTGCCGAAAGCAATTGCTCAAGGTTGAATTTACACGATGCTATCTTACCAAAATTAGAACTAATCGTTTGCCCTTGAATGGTGATCTGTACTTCTTCATTCTCAATGGTATCACCTAATGAAGCATAGAAGTCGTGCGTGTTTCCACCGCCTCGTGCTGGCGGTCCACCGCGACCATCAAAAAATATTGCTTTAAATCCGTGCTTACGCGAAGTGGAAGTGAGATTTTCCTTTGCCCGGAAGATTGACCAGTTTGCTCGCAAATATCCACCATCCTTCGTGCCATCCGAAAAACCTAACATGATAGTTTGATTGGCTTCCCTTAGTTCCAGATGCTTCTTGTATTCTGGAATACTATATAATTCATCCATGATGTCTGATGCATGCGCAAGATCATCGATGGTTTCAAAGAGTGGAACTACATCCAACTCCAAACCCTCAGAAGTTCCCAACAACAGGCGGCCTAACACAAAAATTTCTATTACATGCAGCACGCTTTGGCAATTGCTTATTGTATATCGGTGGCAACCTACGCTACCATTATTTTTCTGAATAGTACTAATAGCTCGAATACTATCTAGTGTTTCATTTACAAAAGCATCTTCAAAAATAAAGTCATTGAGATCAATTTTCAGCGAAAGCAAATATTGAATTTGATCTGACTGAGAACGTTTTTCAAAATCTTTTTGAGAAATAGTTTTCCCATTATTAAATCCAACATCTAAAATATGTGACCAAACAAAATCATGTTTGCGACTATCCTGTCGGATATCGAGGCTTGCAAAATGAAATCCGAACAGCTTAACTTTCAGAATAAAAATGTCGAGCAAGTTTAGAAACAATCCATCATGATCATCAATCAACTTCTTTCGAGCGCGCATCAAGTCGGCAACTAGTTCATCCGCATTGCTATATCCGCGTTCGGTACCATAAGCCCAAAAATAAATCTTCCTTTCAATATCTATAATTACTTTATCGACACCATGAAACGTTAACCGCCTGCGCAACATGCGCAAATCGCGATAGTAGCACTTTAAAAGACTTAGCTGCAAATGTGCAGCAACCTTAATAGTAATGTCGCTATTCACATAAGGATTACCATCCCGATCGCCCCCAGGCCAAAAACCAATTACAATTAACCGATCATTCTTCCACTCGGCTAATGGAATTTCTAATGCCTTGCATAAAGACTGAACAATTTCTGGTATCGCATGATAAAAAGTATTTTCTAAATACCAGCAAAGACTTATGGCTTCATCGAAAGGCGATGGTTTATCACGATTAATAAAACCAGTTTTACCAAGTTGTTGCAGTAACAAGTTTATTTGTGACAGATCATGCTCACGAATTGATTTCTCAAGGTCTGTTAAAATTCCTAACACCGGGCCTGGATAAAATTGAGTAGGGTGCGCAGTCAATACGGTGCGCAAGCTAAAATCCTCAAGACGTTTCGCTAATTGTTTCTCTTTCTTGTCAAACTTTGTGCGCTGAAGAAGTGCAGCAATCGTTCCTCTACCAGTAGTATCATTAATTTGTTCGAAAGATGAATCCTCAATAGAATCAAACAGCGCTATCTGTCGCTCAACATATTGAATAAATCTAAAGAGCAGCCCAAACTGTTCTTCATTTGTAGCCTGCGGAACTAAGTCAGTAAAAAACTGTTGAAGAATCTCAGAAGCCGGTTGGCCATTTTTAAATCCTTCCTCACAATATTGTTGAAGCAAAGGCAACAACGTGCCAGTGCGCGAAATATCCTGAAAAGGAAGATTAAGGAAAAGGCTATTGTAAATATGATACCGCGCGCCTACCGTTTGTTCGTATTTAGTGGTCATTCATTCAGAAATTTGAATCTTCTAATTTTTCTTGAAAATAGGGGAAAGAGTTTATTGTCTCAAATTTCCACAGGAATGGTTTCGATATAATGTTAAATCAAACAAAAAGAAATTTGGCTGCTTGTTTCCGGCAACAAAACCCTTTATCTTTTGTAATTATTTGCAACCACTATCCTATGACAAAATTGTACATGCCCGCGTTGGTTTTAGTTCTTTTTACCTCTTGTCTTGGTTATAAAGAACTCCCTGTTGAATACGATTACAGTTACAGGGGCACCTTCAAAAAATATAGGACTTTTGAAATGATGCGCCCAGTTGGGTTGAATGACACCACTATGACGAATGAAATCGTGGAGAAATCTATCATTTCGCGCATGAAGTTTTTAGGTTACAAACAAACTGATGCCCGACCACATCTAATTATTGGCTTCAAAATGTTTAATGATAGCCTTCGATTTAATGGTTATGACCAACCCGATATTGAAGAATGGGTAAAAAGCCAGAAAGAGGATTTGGATTATGACCAACGAAAGGTGAATCTTAAAACCGGCACCTTACTAATACAATTTTTTGACAGACGCCAAAACCGATCGATCTGGCAAGGGTATGCAACTACCTTGTATGGCTCCATAAATTTCAACAATGAGCGTCACCTAAGAAATGCGGTGATTTCAATTCTTGATAAGTACCGATTTATGGCTGAGGGATTTACAGAGGCTGCAAGCGCTGATGAAATCAATTAGTGCTAAAAAACCCATTCCAGAGGTTTAAAAACAGTTAAATTCAACTTTCCCTTTTCAAAATTAATTCTACCTTTGCAATCCTAAAATTAGGGTTGAACATTGTCCTATGGTGTAATGGTAACACTGCAGATTTTGATTCTGCCTTTCTAGGTTCGAATCCTAGTAGGACAACCAAGAATCCTGCTCGCTGTGGGCAGGATTCTTTTCTTACGAACAAAGAGAAACATGGCCGTAAAAATTTTTTCTGGGCGCGCAACAACTTACCTCGCGGAGAAGATTGCTCATGTCTATGGAGAAACCCTTGGAACCGTTAACTATCAGCAATTTAGCGATGGTGAAATGTCGCCATTTCTTGGTGAGTCGGTGCGCGGTCATGATGTCTTTATTGTTCAATCTACGTTTGCACCTTCCGATAACTTCATGGAACTTTTGCTCATGATAGATGCCGCGAAGAGAGCCAGCGCATTGAATGTTAATGTTATTATTCCATACTTTGGTTATGCCCGGCAGGACAGAAAAGATAAACCTCGGGTAGCCATTGCCGCCAAGTTAATTGCCAACTTATTATCCGCTGCAGGAGCAGATCGCATTATGACGTGCGATTTGCATGCCGATCAAATACAAGGCTTTTTTGACATCCCTGTCGATCACTTAGACGGTAACTACATCTTTGTTCCTTATTTGAAATCGTTGAATCTTAAAAACCTGATGTTCGCAAGCCCCGATGTTGGTGGTATTAAGCGGGCGCGAAGTTTTGCCAAGTTTTTTAATGCCGATTTAGCGGTGTGTGATAAGTACCGCAAGGAAGCTAATAAGATTGAGTCGATGCGGTTGATTGGCGAAGTAGAAGGAAAGGATGTTATTCTTATTGATGACTTAGTGGACACAGCCGGAACAATTTGTAAAGCTGCTAACTTGCTAAAGGAAAAAGGTGCTACCACCGTGCGTGCCATTTGTACTCACCCTGTACTTTCAGGCGGAGCCTATGATACCATTGAAAAGTCTGTTTTAGAAGAATTAGTGGTATCAGATACGATTCCCTTAAAGCAAGAATCATCTAAAATAAAAGTACTGAGTGTATCGGATTTATTCGCGAAAGCAATTCGCAAGATTCACGATCATGAATCCATCAGCTCATTATTTATTCGTTTGTAATTTTCTAAACAATTTAAACTATATAACAATTATGAAAACCATCGAGATTATAGGGTATCGAAGAGCAAATCTCGGCAAGAATGACTCTCAGAAAGTCCGTGAAGAAGGTAATGTACCCTGTGTACTATACGGAGGCCCTGACCAAGTGCATTTTTATGCGCCAGCCATTTTATTCCGCGATTTGATTTACACCAACGAAGCTCACTTTGTTCACCTCAACATTGAGGGTGATGAAAGCAAGACAATTATGCAGGAAGTTCAATTTCACCCAGTGAGTGAAATGATTTTACATGTTGACTTTCTTAAAATAAGCGAAGACAAAAAAATTAAAATGGACATCCCTACCCGTTTGGTAGGTCAAGCTCCAGGAGTAGCAAAAGGTGGTGCACTAGTGCGCAAACGGGCTTCTATTAAAGTACTTGCTTTTCCTAAGGATATGCCTGATCATATTGATGTTGATTGCTCTGAATTAGACTTTCATCATTCAGTAAAAGTAGGCGACTTAAATATTCCAAATTTAGAATTTGTTGACCGCAAAAATGTATCGATCGCGGTGGTTGAAGTGCCAAGAGCTGCTAAGCTTGCAGAAGAAACTGCTGCCGCTACTCCGGCTGCTGGTGCCGCTGCTCCGGCTCCGGCCGCTGCTGCTGCGCCTGCTGCAGTTGCCAAAAAGGACGAGAAGAAAAAATAATTCTATTCTCAACACAAAAATCCCACCCCGAACTTTTCTGGGTGGGATTTTTTGTTTCTATCAATTTGTATAATCTTGTTTTCAAATGAAGTATCTGATTGCCGGTTTAGGAAACATTGGCCCTGAGTATGAACTCACACGCCACAATATTGGATTTCTTGTACTCGATCGCATTGCGGATACCCATAAAATTGACTTTACTACCTCCCGGCTGGCGGATAAGGCTGAGCTACGCTACAAGGGCAAGCAACTACACCTGATCAAGCCAAATACCTTTATGAACCTAAGTGGTAAAGCCATTGCCTACTGGTTGCAGGAACTGAAAATCCCAAAAGAAAACTTGTTAGTTATAGTAGACGATCTTGCTCTACCTTTTGGCACGTTGCGTATGCGCGCTAAGGGAAGCGCTGCCGGTCATAATGGACTTAAGAATATTGAACTGTTATTGAATGGTCAGGAATATTCGCGCCTGCGTTTTGGTATTGGTGATAGTTTTTCAAAAGGACAACAAATTGATTTTGTACTTAGTAATTTTTCAAAATCAGAAATGGCCGAGCTTCCAACCGTTATGGATAAAACTGCAGAAATGATTTATTCATTCTGCACTATTGGTGCTGAGCGAACAATGAATTTTTTCAATAAATGAAAAAAGAGTCGCCAGAGCTTAACGCCAGCGACTCAAACCACACCAACCAAAATCAGATAAAGATTATCTGAGTGCCTTCACCTTCAGCAAGTGCATACATATCACCCACCGTGATAATATCCTTTACTTCCGGAACAAAATCTTCTTTTTTAAGATGAAACATATCTGCCGCCAATTTACACGCATAGATTTCGCCTCCACCCGCGTCAATCATCTGTAAAAATTCAGAAACATGTGGCATATCCAGCTTATCCATTTCCTTTTTCATCATATAAGAAGCAAATGCTTCAAACCCTGGTAAGCCCGCTACTAACGTTGGTATGCCAGGCATAAACGCTGGGTTGCCAACCGTTGCTGTATGCAGATGATCAGCATGTTTTTTTGTGATCGCCTCCAAACCAAAGAAAGTAAAGAACATCTTTGCCTGAATGCCTTCCATGAGCGCACCATTGGCCATCACGAGTGCAGCATATACATCTTCTAGTTTACCTTTTGAACAAATGACAAGTACTTTTTTCACTTTGCCTTTATTTTTATCAACCGGAACCGCAGCTACTTTGGTTACCGGCTTCTCCACTAAATCTTGCATAACTTTACTGGTTTAAATTTTATTATTAAATACAGCTTACGGGTTTTGGTATACCAGCAATTTTGCTGGAAATCTTAAGAGGTCCTCCGGGAAATAATTGGTAGAACTGTTTAATGTCAACTAACCCTGAGTTGCCAACTTTACGAATGCTAAGCGCAGTGCCTTCTGCTTGTTTAGCGCGCAGCCAATTCAAAACCTCAAAATGTTTATCGGTTAATTCGATGCTCTCATTTTGTGCAAGTTCATGTGCCAATTCAGGAGTCCATTGATTCATGTTTTTCAAATAGCCTTCTGCATTTACTTCTATTTGTGTTCCGTTGCTTTTTAGAGTTTCCATAGTATTATTATTTAGTTGGTTGGTCAAAATATTAATTAGCGTCTACTTCTTTGCCGCTCATCGACATGTTTGTGCTAACGGGAAGCTTTTTACCAGTTAGCAAAATATGCCAGTACACCCATTTGAAGGCAAGCTTTCCATAGTGATTTGCTCTTGTTACTTTCAACAAATCCATTGGGCCTACTATTGGAAAAGGGAACTTACCCGGCAAGGGTTCGGTGGTATAGTTAAAGTCAATCAAAGTTCCCTTACCAAACCCGGTTTCAATGAAACAATTTGCATGGCCATCAAACTTTGCCTCAAGCGGCTGGCCGTTTATATAACTCAAAATATTCTCGGTGAGAATCTCAGCTTCGAAGTGTGCTACTGATCCCGCTTTAGATGCAGGCACATTGGTGGCATCGCCAATCACAAACATGTTCTCAAATTTTTTAGACTGAAGCGTGTGTTTATCCGTAGGCACAAAATTTAATCCGTCTTCATCACCGAGGTTGCTCGCTTCAATCATTTCATCGCCTTTGTTTACCGGAATAGATACCAATAAATCAAAGGGTACTTCTTTTCCATCATAAGAGATCAATACTTTACGATCGTTGTCAACCATTTGCATATAGAAATCCGGAATAACAGTAATGTTTTTCTCCGCCATCAATTGGTTGAGCATGGCGGTTGCCTTTGGCTTAGTAAAGGCGCCAGACAAAGGAGTCACATAGAAAATCTCAACTTTATCACGCATCCCTTTTTCGGTAAAGTAGGCATCGGCCAAAAATGTAAATTCAAGCGGTGCAACCGGACACTTGATTAAAGTCTCAGCAAGATTGATTACTAGTTTTCCACCTTCCCAGTTTTCCAATTTCTTGGCAAGGCGGGTTGAGCCTTCAAAGGTGTAGAAATCAAAAATATCTTTATACCAAAGCTTACCTTTCAACCCTTCGGTCTCTTCAGGAACAGGGATTGTTCCAGTGGCAACTACTAATACATCGTAACTCAGAATTTGGCCGCTTGCAAGCACCACCTGATTTTTTTCGCCTTCTATTTTCTCGATTTTATCAATCAAAAAATTAACACCTTTTGGGATAAAATCTTTTTTTGGACGAATTACTTGTTCGGGTTTATAAATTGCGAACGGAATAAATAAAAAGCCTGGTTGGTAGTAATGGTCTTCGTCTTTATCGACAATGGTAATTTCCCAAACTTGTTTATTGAGATTTCTGGAAAGCTTGTTGGCCATCATTGTGCCCGCTGTTC
Organism: Cytophagales bacterium; assembly: GCA_038251495.1. Lineage (GTDB taxonomy): Bacteria > Bacteroidota > Bacteroidia > Cytophagales > Cyclobacteriaceae > ELB16-189. Next base: position 169 of record JBBSBG010000121.1, on the reverse strand, counting down.
CCGCCCCTAAAATCAGTAACTTTTTCATTTGGTTGCTTGGTTGGTTGGTGATCTAAAAGTAGGGTGCAACTCCGAACTTTGTAATGATCATCCTCAAGCGTATCTATGATGTTTATCAGAAGAACAGTCATGTTGTGTAACCTATGTTACACAACACGTCTTCCTAAAT
>JBBSBG010000120.1:0-8352 GCA_038251495.1 Cytophagales bacterium | reverse complement strand
GGATTTTTGTTGAGTATGAAAGAGCATACAACTATTTTGCGCGAAGGAAATAAAATTATTTCGCGCTTTAAAGAAGGTGATATAGAGCTAGATGAAAATACGCAGGTTTCTATGAACTGCTGGGGATTTCAGGCGGGTGCATTCGACCTTGCTGAAAAAATGTTTGTTGAATTTGTAGCAAAAAATTGTAATAATTCTTCCGCTGAGTTTTACATTGCTCTTATGGTAAGTGAACTTATTAGTAAAGGACTTGGTAAAGTTCATATTTTACCGGGTGGTAAAACCTGGTTTGGAGTAACCTATAAAGAAGACAAAGAAGAAGTTTCGCAAAAGATTAGGGACTTTGTAAAAGCAGGCGTGTATCCGGCTAAACTTTGGTGAATGATTTAGTACGCAAACCGTTCAAATAAACCAGCCAACTATACTTGCGATTTATCAAAAAATGACATAAAAAATTTTAAAATTTGATCTCCAGATTTATTTAATATTATTCTACCGCTATGAAAAAAATTTCTATTTTTTGTTTATCCCTGTTAATACTCAACCTCAGTTTTGGACAGCCTAATCCTACAGCCCAAAAGTACGGGGCTTCTATTACAGAAGCTGACCTAAAAGAAAATTTAACCATCATTGCTTCCGATGCCATGGAAGGTCGCGAAACGGGTAAGCGGGGGCAAAAAATGGCTGCCGCATTTATTGCTGCATATTTTGAGGACTTAGATTTGAAGGGTCCTGTTTCAGGAAGCCATTATCAGCCCGTTCCGTTGTTTACAACCTCTGCTCCGGTAGTCGCTATCAAGGCGGGAACAACCGAAATATCTGCTGACAAATATCTTTTCTTTGGCTCTGGCCGAACAAATGGCGATGTAAATTTACCGTTAGTTTTTGCGGGTAAAGGTTCTGATGCAGAATTGGAAAAATTAGATGTGAACGGAAAAGCTGTGCTGGTTTTATTGGAAGCAGGTGGCTCGATTAGAAACAATGCCGTGTTGAAAAAACTGCGTGAGAAGGGTGCCCGAGCATTATTTGTTGCCATTGAAAAAAGTGATGAGTTTGCTCGCCTCTCAGGTATGGCAAGGCGATTCTCAGAGGGAAGCTTGAGCTTGAAGAAACCTGAGGCTGGAGAAATAACCGGTTCATTTGTTCTGTCGGCTGAGGCAGCAAGCCAACTATTTAATACAACATTTGAAAAGCTTTTAAAGGGTAAAAAAATAAAGCCGGCATCCGTTAGTTATTCTATTAGTCAAACTGTTTCAGAAGTTCGTTCTGAAAATATTCTTGGATTTTTGGAAGGTACTGATAAGAAAGATGAGGTAGTAGTTGTGACTGCACATTACGATCATATTGGAATTTCGGCCCAAGCAGAGGGTGATAAAATTAACAATGGTGCTGATGATGATGGTTCAGGAACGGTAGCTGTGTTGGCCATGGCCAAGGCATTTAGCCAAGCCAAGAAAGATGGTAATGGCCCACGCAGAAGTATTTTATTTATGACTGTAACAGGTGAAGAGAAGGGATTATTAGGTTCCGAATACTATTCTGAGAATCCAGTTTTTCCACTTGATAAGACAGTAGTTGATCTTAATATTGATATGATTGGCCGCAGCGATCCTGCTCATAAGGATAGTCCAGCTTATGTATATGTAATTGGCTCTGATCGGTTGTCGAGTGAGTTGCATACATTAAGTGAAAACACCAATAAGACCTATTCAAACTTGGTTTTCGATTATTTGTACAATGCCGAAGATCATCCTGATAGGATTTATTATCGTTCCGATCATTGGAACTTTGCCAAGAAGAACATTCCAATCATTTTTTATTTTAATGGCGTCCACGAAGATTATCATCGCCCGAGTGATGAAGTAGATAAGATTGAGTTTGATCTATTAGCGCTGCGTGCAAAAAATGTATTTTATACTGCTTGGGAAATCGCTAATCGGGATAACCGATTGGTAGTGGATAAGAAGTAAAATATTGAGGCCACTGTTTCACAGATTAAATTAGTGAATCAGGGGCATTCAAATTTTCTAGCCGATCAACTGCTGATTTTAATAGTCATCACCCACAAAAAAATCTGTGAATCAGTGGCTATCATACATTCCTTTAATCACGGTCTGTGCCCTCACTGATCACTGATATTTTAGCAATAGACAATAAGCTCAGCTCAATTTATCCTATCTTTGATTGTGCAAGAGAATACGACTAAAGATTATCACGAACGGATTGAGCTTTTTTCGAAAGTAAATGAATTAGCAGTATCATTTAACAATGCAAACACTACCATGCAGAAAATGACCGCTATCGATTTCAGAGATGATGATATCTATACCTTCTTCGAAAACCTGCAGACTGAAAATGTGCAATACATATTAGTGGGTGGTTTTGCCATGGCGTTTCATGGCTATGTTCGTGCTACACACGATCTTGACTTATGGATAAAAGACGAGCCTTCCAACCTTGAAAAATTAAAACGGGTGTTTGATAAAAGTAGTGTACGTGGTACGGATCAAATCAAAGAACTTCAATTGATTGCGGGCTTTACAGAATTTAAAGTGGGTGACTCCGGATTTGTGGTTGACCTAATTACTAATCTAAAAGTATTTGGTTCGTTTGATTTTGATCAGTGTTATGCTCGAGCAAAACCAGCAGAGTTTAAGGGAATAAAATTTAAGGTAATCCATGGGCTAGATCTTTTAAAAGAAAAAGAAGCAACTAACCGACCAAAGGATCTTGGCGACATAGAACATCTTAGGAAGCTATCCGAAAAAGGAGAGTTGGAGTAATTAAAAAACCTAAGACGGGACTGTCAACGAGGCGCAAAAAAATATTCTATGGCACTGATCATAGAACAAGGATTTTAAATGGGCATTACTGACTAAGCCAAATTTCTTATCTGTGAGATATGGACTATCATAACTCTTTGGAAATACGGTCAGATAAATGGTTTGGGAAACCCTGTATTAAGGGAACGCGAATTACTGTTTATGACGTTTTGAATTGGCTTTCAAATGGAATGAGTCGGGAAGAAATTAAATCTGATTTTGAAGAACTTTCTGATGAGATGATTGATGCATGTCTTGCCAACCCTTGAGAAGTTTGGTTAAAAATATTTGCCAACAAGCGCACAAAGAACACAATCATGCCCATGGTTTCCTCAACCGTGGTCTGTGTCCTCACACAACACAAAAAAATTGGTCTGTAAGGAAACTTAGTAGATACAAATCAGGAGTAAGGTTTTGACTGTTGATTTAAAACGGCACATTAACATGCCGCTCCGCATGATAGCTGGAACGAACAAGCGGCCCGGATTCAACATATTTTAAACCGCGCTTAAGTCCTTCTTCTTTATACATAGCAAAGGTATCTGGATGGATAAACTCAGCAACTTCTAAATGCATTTTGGTGGGTTGCAAATATTGACCGAGTGTTAAGATCATCAACCCATTCTCAACTAAATCATCCATTGCTTTAAAAACTTCTTCTTGCGTTTCGCCAACACCCAGCATAATGCCAGACTTGGTTCGCTTGCCTTCTTTACGAATTCGTTTTATCTGTTCGAGACTGCGATCGTATTTTGCTTGCGGCCTTACCATTCTATAAAGTCGGCCAACGGTTTCCATGTTATGCGATACTACTTCCTGCCCGCCATCAATCATACGATAGAGCGCATCCCAATTTCCTTTTGTATCTGGAATTAATGTTTCAATAGTTGTTTCAGGACTAAGTGCTTTTGTTTGCACTACAGTTTGATACCAAACTTCAGCTCCGCGGTCTTTTAACTCATCCCGGTTCACAGAGGTGATCACGGCATGTTTAACGCCCATCAGTTTGATGGCCTCAGCAACACGTGTTGGTTCTTCGGTATCGTATTCGGTTGGGCGACCAGTGGCTACGGCACAAAATGTACAGCTACGGGTACACACATTACCCAAAATCATAAAGGTTGCGGTGCCTGCGCCCCAGCATTCGCCCATGTTTGGGCAATTACCGCTTTCGCAGATCGTGTGAAGTTTATGTTCATCAACCAGCTTGCGAACTTTAGTATACTCGGGCCCTATAGGTAATTTAACTCGCAACCAATCGGGCTTGCGTTTTCTTGTTTCTGTGGCTGATATAACGGGTAGTTCGATCATGATTAGTCTTGAGTTGTTAGTCTTGAGTTCTTAGTCAATGATCCATTTAGCTTTGCCGACACAACTATGGACTAAATACTATCGACTTTTTACTAAATGAGTTCCTTGTATTGATCTGCAGTAAGCAAGCCTTCAATTTCGCTTACATTTGAAACGGTAACTTTTACCATCCAACCTTCTCCGTAAGTATCGCTGTTTACTTTTTCGGGTGCCGATTCAAGGCCTTTATTAAATTCAGTAACGGTGCCGCTAATTGGCATGAATAAATCTGAAACGGTTTTAACGGCCTCAACGGTGCCAAATACATCGTGTTGATTAAGCTTTTGGCCAACAGACGAGATGTCTACATAAACAATATCGCCCAATTCGCCTTGAGCGAAATCAGTAATGCCGATGGTTGCCTGATCGCCTTCAATTTTAACCCATTCGTGGTCTTTTGTGTACTTTAAGTCTGCAGGAATATTCATAATACGCTTAAATATAAGTTGTCGCAAAAGTAAGGAAATATGGGCAGGCTTTGATTTCTTTTCATGAGATATTTCCCAGCAGTTAGCGCGAAATTTTCCACACAGATTGCCGAGGACAGATCGGAATCTTTGAATTTTAAATTTTAAATTTAAAATGACTACTGCGCCAGGTTAAACAGAATCTTCACACCACCGCGCGTTGTCGATCTGCGGAACGAATTGGTAACTAATGGCTCATTAACGCTGCGTTCCACATAAGCTTGCACCCGTAGTTTTTGACTTACAAGGTAGCTTACGTTGGGTCGTAGTTGAAAGTTGATGTTTCCGTTTGTAACGGTGTTCACTTCTTCAATTTTGCGCTGGATGGTTCGGTTGTTCGTAATACTCATGTTCAACTGAAAAGTAATATCGTTCTTCAACGTAATTACTCGACCCTGACTCTTAAGCGGTAACCTCATATTGTTTTTTGTGTATCCCAAATCAACTGACCAATCTTTACTATTGAGTTCAGTAATTTGTGCATTAGAGATATTGAGTGCTAGATCGCGCCTGGTTTTATACTCAAATCTGAAATTCAATTTCTTTCTGGTTCTGAAGTTCACTCCAACCAACGGTGCAAACTGTTCGCTAATCATTACCTGACTAATTATGTAAACAGGAATTAACTCGCCACTTGCGTTGGTCTGAGAAGCAAACAATCCATTGTTATAATCTGCAATAGGATTGCTAAGCGCTACATTATTATATTCGAGCGAATTAGAATAATTCACAACCGAGTAAGATGAATTGTAAGCATGGTTGATGGTAATCGATTGGAAAACATCTTTTAAGGCTTCAATTTTTCCTAACCCGGTATAATCAAATCGCCAGTTTGGAATCGGTATTTGTGGAAACGGAGAAAGATTAACGGTCTCTGCAGATTTGCCGGTGTACGCTGCTATAAAAGCAGGAATTAAAATGTCCTGCGATTTAGTTTCATACGAATTTCCAGTAACGCGGGTAAACCGATCTTGAAGTAAGGAAATATTTTCTTCAAACTGTTTAAAAACAGTTGAGGTAAGACTCTCGTTATTTTTAAAAGCAGTATTAATAGTTAGCGTTGAAATTTTATAGGACCCAACACGACTTGGACCTAAAGACTCATAGAACGAACCTGTAGAATCTATTCGATAAATTTCCTGAAACGAGGTCACCGAATTCTTTTTAATATCTAATTGAATTTTAAAATCGTTTGATGGTTCGAGTGAAGCCCTCAGCCCAAGATCTTTCATTTGATTTTGTGTATAGGGCGTTGTTAATCTTTTACTTGTTGAAAGCCAGCCATTTTTTCCGGCTTCTACTTGAAAATCTGATTTCTGTTGGCCAAGAACAAATCCCCAGCCTGGTGCACCCCACCCTTTGCCCAATCCAAATAAGTATGGATCGGGTGTAAAGCCTGGTAAAATTGTTCCTTGAGTAATGGTATAGGTTCCAGTAATATTTCGAAGCGACATAATAAGTCGCAAAACTCCTTTCACTAATTTCAAATCAGGTGGTCGCCTGACTGTATCAGGTTGGGTAGGTTTATTTTGGGCGGCCGTTGGTGCAGGTGGTCTTTTTGGTGTGTTTACTCCTTTCAGGAATCCGATTTTGTTATACAGTTTAACCATATCAATGCGTCCGCTCAGCGCCTGCTCTTGTGTGTTCTGAATAATGTTTCCAAGTTTTAAACTCGGATCTTTCTCTAAGGGCCCAGCACGCCAGTTGTAGCCTACATTGTATCGGTATTCAGTACCTAGCCAATTGGTAAGTGGAAATTTTTCAAAGGGAAGTGTATAATTGGCGGTAATATTTTGATCGAAGTTTTTCATTCGGCCAAAATTCTTCAAATTCCTGATTACAATATCCAGCGAATCCTTATTATCAAGATCGCCATTGGGTTCATCAATAATTGCATTGACCTGCGATGAATAATCCAGATTCAAAGACTTTGTTAAACTCCAACGCACATTATAAAAGCGGTTGAAAACAAAAAACTTTTGAAAGTTTGGGATAGAACTACTGGCATCGCTATTTGAATTGCGATAAACGATTTTACTGAACGATCGATCTAACTCACCGCGCACAGAAATATTAGAAGGCAACGGATTGAAATTAAAATCCTTAATCAATTGCAAGAAAGGTGACGAAAATGCTTTTACTTCTTTAAAAGGTTCAAAGCCTTTGAAGGTAGGCGAGTACTGCCAAGCCACAGCGCCTTTATAGTTTCGCCTGGTGTTTTCCTGAAGGTTAAAATTAGTTTGAGTTGCTTCACTATACGCATAGGTAAATGAAAAGTTCTCTATATCATAAATATGGGGTTTGGCTTCTTTGTTTAATTTAACCTTTCGAACATTTGTAAAATTCAAACTGCGCCTAACAGACTGATCCTGAATCAACTTTCTATAAGCATCTTTTTCACCTTCTGTGTTGAATGATTTCAACGCGGCCTCAAGCCGCAAGTCCGGGTTGGCCGGATCAAAGTTTGGTTTTATAGTTGTGTTTTCATAACTGATGAACATAGGAATTTTCAAACCAGTCCAGGTTGGCAATAATTTATCCACGTTAATGTTGGCCGACACATCGTATGCAGTTGTTTCACCGCGCGCCCGTTCTGAAATTTTTGATTGCACATTTCCATAACCAAAACTTATGTGACGCAGTGATCCAGTAATTGTTCCTAAGTCGGCAAGTTTTGTATTGAGCACCACATTGGTTGCCCAGCCTGCCGTTCGATCGAAATCAGTTAGTCGCATTTCATTTGCCCACAAACAAACATCGTATGGCTTGGCATCATTGCTGCGCGGATTTTTCACGCCAATCATCATCAATCGTACTTGACTCAAGTCTGGCCGACCGAGTATGCGAATGCCATGCTTGCCTGCTTGTTCAGGGCCAGCCTGTGGATATAAGATACCGAGATTATACCCTTCGCGATCGCGTCTTGCTTTTAATGCATAGAGATCATTCAGATCAAGATCGATTTGATTTTGATCGGGCCAAACGGCTTCAATAGTCCTTCCATCCTCAGGCCGGGTAATTTTTAGTGGCAACTCAATTTCATAATAGTTTTCATCGAAGTCTGTGCCAAGCCGAAGAAACCCTACCAACTCGTTATCCGGAATTAGCTTGCCATTGCTGCTATACGCACTCATAAACATTTTTATCCGACCATAGTTAAAAAAGTCCATAGTCACATTTTTGAAAATAGCACGCGCATCGCCATCGGGCAATTCGGTTACACACATTTGCACCGACTGTTCATTTAACCTGCGTTGTACAGCGGATGTATTATCGCGGTCGCGTCTTAGTGGTTCAATGTATCCGGGTTTAATAGCCGTTTCTTGAGCGTTCTCTTCAACATTTACAACTGAAACTGAAAAATTATCAAGGTTGGGTTCAATCGGTTCGCCAAAGCGTGATTCTTCTAAGTTGGCTGTGTAGCGCCTCCAGCGATTACCTACCGTTCTGAATTTTGCCATTCGTAAAACTACGGGCTCAGTAAAGCCGGTTAAATACATACGCGCATAGCGAATGGATTTGAAGCCTTCCAGGTTTCCAACCTTCTCATCAAATTGCCTTATTGGAATTCTGAACAGATACCACGTTGCATCTGGATGGTCTAGCGCAGGGACAGCATCGACAATGTATTTGCTTCCTGCTTTTAAAGAATTTGGATTCAAATCAATACCGTAAGAATAGTACTCTTCAAGATCGCTTAACGTATTATCCTG